>JANQFU010000017.1 GCA_028277665.1 Alphaproteobacteria bacterium
GGCCATCTGGTAATCTCCTTGTCTGAACCACAAAAAGATTACCTCCGGCACGCTCCGCTCTAAATCCCCTCCCCGTGCACTTCACTCTTGAAAGGGCGAATCGAAAAAATGTAACACATTGAAAAACAATGAAATCGTCATCCTCTGCGCATGCAGAGGATCCATTCCGAAGCCCGCGCCGGCGGATGAATGGATCCTCCGAACAAGTCGGAGGATGACGAAATTAAATTATATCAAAGAGTTGGCGTGATCGAATTTTTTCAAGTGATTACCCTGAAAGAAACGGGCAATAAGACGGCGGAATGGCGTCGTTTTAAAAGAGTGAATCCGTCTCTAAAATCCCGCGCCCGGTTGCGCGAGGTATGCGTCTTCCTCGGGCGTGTTCTCTCGCCCGAGAATGGCGTTGCGGTGCGGAAAACGTCCGTATATTTCGATGACTTCGAGGTGTTTGCGGGCGTAGTCGTAGCCTTGCGGGTCGTCTTCACGGATGGCCTCAAACAGGGCAACGGATTTTTGCTGGTCGGCCAGGGATTCGCTGTGCTCGAACGGAAGATAAAGAAAACGGCGCTTGATCGCGGGCAAAAGCAGGTCATATTTGCGGGCCACAGACATCTTGGCGGCCAGAAGCGCTTTTCCGTCCGTCGCGTAGGCGGCCGGGTCGCCGCGGAACATATTGCGGGGAAACTGATCGAGTACGATGCACAGAGCCAGCATGCCGTCCGGCGTATCCTGCCACGACTCGCACATCCCGTCCCGGGCCATTTTATAGACGAACATGAAGCGCGACCTGATTTGTTCGTCGAATTCTTCTGAGAGCTGAAACCACTGCCGCGGAGAAACTTCTTCAAACCAGAAATTCAAAACCTCTTGCTTGCTGTCCCGCACGCTTTATTGTCCTTTTTGTTATTGGCCGGTTATTCCGGCGTACCGGCGGTACCGCTTCCCGACTGAGAAGCTGTAGAGCCCGAGCCGGACTGGGTGGCCTTATAGGCCTGCCATTGCTCGTTGAATTTTTTCTCGTTCCGGGCGGACATAAACGAAAGAACGGCCGCCGGGATGAACGGGAATATAACGGTGATAATCGTCACCGGATTGCGCAAGGCCGAAAGGATGTTCCCTTCGACACTGTTGATGTAGATCGCAATGAAAATCACAAATCCGAGTGCCGCCAGAACAAGGGAGAAAAACCTGTATATCCGGGCCTTGACCGCGTATTTTTTAATTTCCTGACGTTTATCCATGACAGAATTCCTATATTATCTCAAAGCAGTTTACCGCAATGTCTTTTTAGCCTGATATAAAATGATAGAGAAAACCAGCAAAAAGAGAAGCCCTTTTAGACCGGCCTGTTTTTGCGGCGTTTCATAAGGGGCCGCGGCCCAGGTAAGAAAATCTGCAACGTCTTTCGCGTATTGACTTACGGTCTCCGGCGCGCCGTCTTCATAAGAGATTATGCCGTCTGCCAGCGGCGGTACCATTGCGATGACATGCCCCCGCATGGCGGTATTCCAGTATTGTCCCTGTGTCAGCATATCCTGATCTGGCGGAGAGGCATAATATCCGCCCAAAAGATCCCGGATGTATTCGGGGCCGCCGTGCCGGGCTTTGGTGATCAGCGAGAGATCGGGGGGGATCGCTCCGTTATTCAACGCCATGGCGGTGTCTTTATCCGGGTACGGGAAGGGAAACGGTTTCTGATCTTCAGAAGTTTCTAGCGCGAATCCGGCGTCTTCGAGATCCCGAAACCTGACGAATTCGAGGCTGTGGCAAGCAGCACAGCTCTGGCGAAAGACCTGATATCCCCGCTCAAGGTCTGCGTGCGCCGGTTTGACGGGGAAGGCGAGGATCAGAAGTCCTGTTAGCAGGATAAGGGGGCGGTGGATCGAGACCGGGAGCGGCAGCGGCAGTGTTTTTTCAAAGCGGCTGAGCAGCGGCAGGACGATCAGGAAAAAAGCAAAGTAATAAGCCGTGCAGGCTTGCCCGACCCAGAGCCACAGACCTTCCGGCGTGTGTGTTCCACTGACCCCGAGAAGGATGAAGGCGGCAACGAAGAGCATGAGCGCGCCTCTGTAATATGGGCGGAAGCGTGCGCTTTTGACGGGGTGCGTATCGAGCCATGGCAGGGCGAACAGGACCGCGAATGCACCGAGCATTGCAAGCACGCCGCCAAGTTTGGCATCGATCAGAACGATCCCGGTGCCCGGAATACCGATGTCGAACGTCACCGATCTTAAAATCGCATAGAACGGGACGAGGTACCATTCGGGGACGAGGTGCCCCGGCGTGATGAGCGGATCGAACGGCATGAAATGTTCCGGATGCGTCAGGACATGGGGCGCAAAGAACGTCACGGCGATGTAGGGGATAAGAAAAACGGACAGGGCAAACAGATCCCGGATTGTATAATAGGGATGAAAGGGGATGGTGTCCTGCGGGCCTTTGGGGTCGATCCCGAGCGGGTTGTTCGGTCTGGCTTTGTGGACGGCCCAGACATGCAGCGCGATCACGCCGATCATGACAAAGGGCAGGATGATGTGCATCACGAAAAAGCGTTTGAGCGTCGGATCTCCGACCATGTATCCGCCCCGGATGAACAGGACGAGGTCGTCTCCGATGACCGGGATGGCAGAGAAGAGATCCGTCACAACCGTCGCGGCCCATCCGCTCATCTGTGACCAGGGCAGGGTATAGCCCGTGAAGGCCGTCGCCGTCATGATCATGAAGATGACCATGCCCAGACCCCAGACAAGCTCGCGCGGGTTTTTGTAGGATCCGTAATACATTCCCCGGAATATGTGGATATAGACGGCGGCGAACAGGAAACTCGCGCCGGTCATGTGCAGGGTGCGGATCATCCAGCCCTGATCGACGTCGCGCATGATGGCCTCGACGGAGGCAAAGGCATTTTCTGTGTTTGCTGTGTAATGGAGCGCGAGCGTCAGCCCGGTGGCGATCATGATCAGAACCATCACGCCCGCGATCCCGCCCAGACACCACATCCAGTTCAGGTTTTTCGGCATCGGAAATTGGCCGTATTCTTTGCGGATCAGTGAAAAGACCGGCAACCGCGCGTCGATCCATGCGGTTATTGATGATTTTCCGGGGAGAGGATCGTTATGTTCATTTTCAGGCATGAGCGCGTCCCTTTACTCGAGTTAGCCGAGCTTGATCCGGTCTTCGTCGATGAAGACGTAATCCGGGACGCTCAAATTTTTTGGGGCCGGGCCTTTGCGGATTCTCCCTGAAATATCGAAGTGAGAGCCGTGACAGCTACAAAACCAGCCGCCGTAATCCCCCTTGCGATCCGCCGGTTTTTGTCCGCGCGGGATGCAGCCGAAATGTGTGCAGACGCCGATGACGATCAGCCATGCGTCTTTGTGAACTCTCTCGGAATCGCTTTGCGGGTCGCGGAGCGTGGCCGGGTCGACATCGCGTGCGCGCGCGATTTCCTCTTCCGTGCGGTGGCGGATGAATATCGGCTTGCCGCGCCAGAAGACGGTGATGGCCTGTCCCGGTGCGATCGGGGAGAGATCGACTTCCAGGGGCGCGGCCGCGCGCTCCGTGCGGCTCGGCCCCATAGCCCGGATCAGGGGCAGGGCGGCCATGCCCGCGCCGACGGTTCCCATTGCCCCCGCGGTGAGGAACAGGAAGTTGCGCCTTGAGGGCTGTTTCGGACGGTCTGTCATGACGTGTTTATGCCGTTATCGTGGTTAAATTGTGGCTTGATCTTGCCACAAGGCGCGGGTCTTGTATACCGGTGCGAGAACGATGACAAAAGGTCCGCAGAAGCATGACATTCGAATCTGAGACAGTGCCGTTGTTTTTGGCTCTTTACCAGCCTGATATTCCGCAGAATACGGGGGCGGCGATGCGTTTGTGTGCCTGTTTGAGCATGCCGCTCGAGATCATTGAGCCGTGCGGCTTTCCGTGGAACGAAAGCAGGATCCGGCGCGCCGGAATGGATTATATCGAGCGGGTCGATCTGCGCCGGCATGTGTCGTGGGCGGCTTTTTTGGCGCAGGTCCGCGCGGACGGGCGGCGGATCATCCTTTTGACGACGCAGGCGCAAACGCCTTATACGCGCATGGATTATCGCCCCGGAGATATCCTTCTGGCCGGGCGGGAAAGCGCGGGCGTGCCGGAGGATGTGCATGCGCAGGTTGATTGTGAAATCTGCATTCCCATGCCGGACGGCGTGCGGTCGATGAATGTGATTAATGCTTGCGCGATGGTCAGCGGAGAAGCTCTTCGGCAGTTGGGCCGAATGTAGACTGTAAAGCGGCGTCCGCTTCTTCCATGGAGACCGGCCGTCCGAGAACTTCTCTTAGAGACGTCACGCCAAAATCCCGCAAGCCGCAGGGGACGATTCCTTCGAAATGTGAGAGATCCGGATCGACGTTCAGGGCGATCCCGTGATAGGCCACCCATTTGCGCACACGCACGCCGATGGCGGCGATTTTCCTGTCCGGCTCTCCCGGAACCCAGACGCCGACCCGCCCCTTGCGGATCACGCCCTCAATTCCGAAATGCTCCAGCGCGGCGATGATCCAGCCTTCCAGAAACGCGATATAGGCTCGAAGGTCCGGCGTTTCCTGAAATTGCTTGAGCGGCAGGACAAGATAAACGACGCGCTGGCCGGGGCCATGATAGGTATATTGCCCACCCCGGCCTGTTTTATACACAGGAAAGCGGTCTGTGAGGAGGTCGCGCTCAACCGCGCTTGTCCCCGCCGTATAGAGCGGGGGATGTTCCAGAAACCAGAGCAAAGGGCCGGGCCGGCCCTCTATGATCGCTTCAACACGGCCCTCCATCTCCTTGAGCGCACACTCATAATCGACGATTTCAGAGATTCGGGTTTCTATGGTTTTCATAGTGATTCATCAACGTGGGCCACTTTCTAGGCCGGAAGGGAGGAGATCTTTTCCAGCAGCGCCACGTCGTTCGTTTGCAAGTGTAACGTCTATCCCTTTTTTTCCGTTTCCCAGAATTGTTTCAGGATTATAATAAATGTGCTCAACCCTGTTCAAAAGATCGAAATGGCGTTCTTTTCGGCCGAGATGCGCTTTGACGACATCTTCAAGACTTTGGTTTTTATCCTTGATACCCTCCAGCAAGGCAAAGGCGAGGGCTGTGTCCAGAGCATTGGCCTTTTGCATGGCAGAGATCAGGTCATGCGGCGCGATCTTCAGGAGATTTTTTTGTTTTCCCGCTTCATGGTTATATGCATCGACGAAGGCGTGAATTCTTCCAATGCAAAATTCGGTGCTACGTCTTTTTTCCGGGACGTTCTGGGCTTCATCCAGCCAGCGGTAACACATGACGGCCGTGTCGTAGGAAACGTTGGGAGCCATAGGAGGGACGTATCCCCGGGCGGCGGTACTGAGCGATGTCAGGAAAAGCTGTCCGCCATCGTGCAGGTGCACGTGGCGCGGAATCGGATTAAAGTGAGATGGTGCGGCTCGCGGAGCATCGGCAGAGAAAAGGAATTTCTGGGTGCGTTCCAGTATGGAGGACAGCATGTCTTTTTGCTTGTCCGAATACGGTGCGCTTGCCCGGTCAAATGTGTTGTTTTGGGCTTGTTCTTCAGAAATCTTCCGGCCTCTTTCCCAGAGGGCCATGGTCGTTTTTTGTGTGATGTCTTTCCAGTCTGTGTGGAGGGTCCGGAGGTCTTCTGAGCCCGGGTTGGACAAAATTTCTTTGGTATGCAATGACGCAGCTCGCATTCTGGCGGCAAGTTTTCCAAGGTCATGGGCCGTGACCCCTCGATGGCTGTCTGGCCCGGGTTCTCGTATATAATTGGTGGCGAAAACGAATTTTGAAGTGGCGGCGGCTCCCTCTGTGTATGATGCGGGGGCCTCTTTTCCGTGAAACAGCGAGGACATTTGAACGCAAAATTTTTGGAGTTGTCCGGCAAGAAAGCTGCCGATTTTAAGGTGCCGGGCATCGCCGTGGGGGCGGACATGGAGAAGAATATTTTTCGGTCCTCTGTGCCCGCGATCCGTGAACCGGATCCGGAAATCGCCGAGGCGGCCTTGTTCGGCAGGAGATCCTTCCGCGGCGTTGCCGTACGGCCAGTATCCGCCGACAATCTCGTATTCCCGCCCCGGGGCGATCTTGCTCATGGCCCGGTGGATCAACTCTTCGTCCTGTTCCCGGACCTGCGCGCCGAATTCGGGATCGGGTGCGGTGCCTGACGGAATGCCAGCGACTGCAGGCGGGTTGAATTCTGTAAGGTCGTTTTCGTTCAGGTAGGACATGGGGCACCCTCTTAAGTGGAATTATTGTTTTTTTGTTCCCTGTCTTTATCGCTGGAATAAAAATATGTCAATAAATTTGCGCGTTTCCGGTCGAGCTCCTTGTCTTCGAATTCCCCGATAATCGAGATCATCCGCCAGGAGAGGGCGGTCAGCGCTTTGTGGAAATACCGGGAGCGGTCGATCAACATATTGAGATAAGGGGGATTGCCGCCCTCTTCGGCCGTGGCCCGGATCAGCAGCCCGACGCCGGGAATAAACGTAAACGGCGTAGTCCATGAGGCGAGATCGTCGATCATTCTGGTGTGTTCTCCTTTTTATAGTTATTCGCATTCAAAATGGGACATTTTAAATGCGAGCCCTCAAGTGCTATACGCTCTTGGGGGCATGCTTCCGTCCTTACGGACGCCTCGCGTTTGCTCGGTACAATTTCCGATAAGAATATGTCTTATTCTTATCGGAAATCACTATTCTTGTTTACAGATCCCTGTGCATATTCACTTTCTCGTCATCCCCGCGAAGGCGGGGATCTTTCGAACCCATTTTTCCAAAAGATTCCCGCTTTTGCGGGAATGACGGTTTTTGTATTAAGGGAATTCTCAATACACCCGTGCTTTTGGCGGGATGGGGTCCGCTTCGTCTGTCAGGGTATGGAGCGTGACGGGGCGCGTGTCAAGAGAGGTCCTGCCGGTTTCGTCAACCCGGCACAGGCTGTGTTTGAGCCAGTTGCGGTCGTCCCGGTCCGGGAAGTCTTCCCGCGCGTGCGCGCCGCGGGATTCCGTCCGGTTCGCGGCGGCGTGCATCGTGGCGACGGCCTGTGGCAGGAGGTTGTCCAGCTCCAGCGTTTCAATCAAATCCGTGTTGAAAACAAGAGAGCGGTCGGAGATGCCGAGATCGGCCCGGCCGCGATAGCAGGCGTCGATTTTTTCGACGCCTTCGGCGAGGGTTTCGCCTGTGCGGAAGACGGCGGCATGGTTTTGCATGATGTGCTGCATGTCGGCGCGGAGCTCCGCCGTTGTTGTCTTGCCTTTGGCGTTGCGGAAGTGGTCGAGGCGTTCGAGGGCGCGTGCGCCGTTATCTCCGCGTAACGATTTATGCGGCGCGCCGGGAATGACCGTCTCGGCGGCACAGATTGCGGCGGCCCGTCCGAAGACGACCAGATCCAGAAGCGAGTTTGAGCCCAGGCGGTTCGCGCCGTGAACGGAGACGCAGGCGGCCTCGCCAATGGCCATCAGCCCCGGGACAATCCGGTTCGGGTCTTTGGGTGTGGGGTTCAGGACCTCTGTGCGGACGTTCGTCGGGATTCCGCCCATGTTGTAATGCACGGTCGGCAGGACGGGGATGGGCTCTTTCGTGACGTCGACCCCGGAGAAGATCTTCGCGGTCTCGGCAATCCCGGGCAGGCGGGAGTGAATGATGTCGGGATCCAGATGTTCGAGGTGAAGGTGGATATGATCGTTCTTCTCCCCGACGCCGCGGCCTTCGCGAATTTCGATCGTCATTGCGCGCGAGACGACGTCCCGGCTGGCGAGGTCTTTGGCGGTCGGCGCATAACGCTCCATGAAGCGTTCGCCTTCGGCATTGGTCAGGTATCCGCCTTCGCCCCGGACGCCTTCGGTGATCAGGCAGCCCGCGCCGTAGATTCCGGTCGGGTGGAACTGGACGAATTCCATGTCCTGTAGCGGGATTCCCGCGCGCAGAACCATCCCGTTTCCGTCGCCCGTGCAGGTATGCGCGGAGGTGCAGGAGAAGTAGGTCCGCCCGTATCCGCCGGTTGCGAGGACCGTTTTATGCGCGCGGAACCGGTGGATCGTTCCGTCCGTCATGCCAAGAGCCATGACGCCGGCGCAGGATCCGTCATCGTCCATGATCAGGTCGAGCGCGAAAAACTCGATGAAAAACTCGGCTTTGTGTTTGATCGCCTGCTGATAGAGCGTGTGGAGGATCGCGTGGCCCGTCCGGTCCGCCGCCGCGCAGGTGCGCTGTGCCGTGCCTTCTCCAAAACGGGTCGTCATCCCGCCGAATGCGCGCTGATAGATCCGCCCGTCTTTCGTCCGGCTGAACGGGACGCCGTAATGCTCCAGCTCGATCACGGCCGGGATGGCTTCGCGGCACATATATTCGATGGCGTCCTGATCGCCGAGCCAGTCGGAGCCTTTGACGGTGTCATACATATGATAACGCCAGTCGTCTTCGCCCATATTCGCGAGTGCCGCCGAAATTCCGCCTTGCGCCGCGACGGTGTGCGAGCGCGTCGGGAAGACTTTCGACAGGCACGCCGTCTTCAGGCCCTTTTCCGCCATGCCGAGCGTCGCGCGCAGCCCGGCCCCGCCGCCGCCGACAACAACGACGTCATAGGTATGATCGATGATTTCATAGGAATCTGTCATAGTGTGCTTCCTTTATGTTCGATTGTCGGCTGATTGAAGATGTTTTGAATCGCGAAGGCGCGAAGACGCGAAGTTTTTAAGGTGTGTATCCCCGGAACACAGCAAATAACTTTCAATAAATATGTATTATTTTTGTCTGTTTCCAATTTTCTTTGAACCTGATGCAAAATGTCGAGCTCTCTTCGCGGCTTCGCGCCTTCGCGATTCATTCTGTTTCTCCGTTTACGCTCTCTTTTATCTACAAATGGCTGTGCCATTTTCCGTGACAGACGGGTTTTTGCAATCGTCTCCGATCAGAAACGCATCTTTCGGCATGCCGTACGCGGCGATCAGGTCTCTTATGAGCGGCTCGTTTTCCGGCAGGCCGGTATCAAAGGTCTCGTTAAAGAGCGCGGCCATGTTCTCATCGCCTTTCGGCGTGACCAGAAACATACGCATGGTGATGACGGGCGCGTCCGAGAAACGGCGGATCGCGCCGGGATTGTTCTCCATGTAGCGGGATGCAGAAATATGCTCGTTGACGAAGGCGTCGACCTTATGATTTTCGAGCGTTTTGAACATCTCCGGGACCGGGGTCATCTGGGGCATGCTGAACTGGTCCGCGTCCGGGAAAAAGCCGCTCGTGATCTCGGTCAGGGCATAGCCGTCCACAGTCAGGAACGTCGCGGTCCTGAGTTGCTCATCCGTCATGTCGCTATCCGCCGGGACGTAGACATAGTAAGGCGTTCCGCCCAGAGGTCCCGAGAAATCGAGATGTTCGCGCCAGTTCTTTTCCGGTGAACAGGGGATGCAGAAGGCATCGATCCGGCCGTAATCGAGTGCCGGGACGATCTGATCGATATTGACCTCTTCGACCCAGTCGATCGTCAGTCCCTCGCGCGCCGCGACTGCGTTCAGGTAGTCATGGACGATTCCGCCCATCTCGCCGCTCACGGGATCGACGGAGACAAACGGCTCGTAGGGGAGATATCCGCAACGGATCGTTTTATTTTCCATAATCCTATTGTAGGCAGATCGGTCCTGTGCCTGTGCGGGCGCGGCAAGGATCAGGAAAGCACAAGCACAAGCACAAACCGAAACCACCGCCGTCATCCTCTGCGAATGCAGAGGATCCATTCCAGAGCCCGCGCGAACGGAGGAATGGATCCTCCGGACAAGCCGGAGGATGACGGCATTAAAAAATCTTCGAGTCCTCGCGCCTTCGCGCTTCAAAATAGATTTCATCATCTCTCCTCCGGCGGCTCATAACCGAGAGACGCGCGATACATGTGTTTCCCCAGCGCGGGATAGCGCGCGAAGATCTCCTCCATCGTGCCGGTATAAAGAATGTCGAAAACAGTAACATCCAACATCCGGCGAAAACGCGCGGCCTCGGCTGGGATCGGCAGCGTAATTGGAGAGAGATATGTCGGTGCACCGGCCACTCGCCGGATTTTATCCGGATTTCCAGCCATGAATTTTTCGGCGTTCACGGGATCGGTCAAAGCAACATCCGCCCGCCCGTTCGCGATTTCGAGCAACAGATGAGACGGATCGGCCATCTGCGGAAGAGTTTTAAGCTGGGCCTTCGGAAACGTCCGGGGCGGGAGCATGCTGCTATATTCCCCGTCATACCCAAGGAACGTGACCTCCGGATCGTTCATCGCGCCGTAATCATTGTCGAACCGCGTGACGCCCGCGGCCACGTAGGCATAATAGGGCCACCAGAAAAGCGGACGCGTAAAATCCGAGACGCGCGCCCGGCCCGGCGTCGGAGACATCGGCCCGCAGATCACGTCATATCGCCCGGTCGAAAAGCCTTCGAACATCGAGCCGAAAGAGACTTCCTCCGTCCACGCGATCTTGAGATCGAGCCGCGCACCGATCTCCGTCATCAGATCGTAATAGACCCCGCTCAGCGTGCCGGTGTTCACATCCTTTTCCAGCACGGAAGGCCACAGGAAATACCCGCAGCGGATTTCTCCGCGCTCCATCACCCGGTCGTAGACCTCCCCGGCCCGGGCGGGAAAAGCGGAGAACAACACCATCACTAAAAACAGCACCACAAAGGGGACATGATACTTGTATCGTGTCCCCTCAAGAAACGAACGCACCAAGGGGACACAATATCCCTTGGCCAGATTGTGTCCCCTCAGGAATCCTGTCTTCGCGCCTTCGCGATTCAAAAATCCGGTCATCATTCTATCACCTCATACGGTTTACGCACACGGTACAAACTTCCGGGCGCGGCTTCATAGCGGGTCAGGAGCCTGTCCACAAAGCCGTCATTCACAAGTTCGGTCAGCGCCATATTCATGAAGTTCAGCATTTCCTGCTCGCCCTTGCGAACCATAAACGCATTCGAATAGACCCGCAGCGGGCGCTCGGGGATTAGGTTCTTCAGCGCGCCGGGATGTTTTTTCAAAAATTGCTGAGCCATGTTGACCTCGATGAACGCCGCGTCAGCCTTGCCGTCCACAACGTTCACCAATTGAAGCGCATAATCGCTCATATGCGGCATAGCGAGAATTTTCGCGTTCGGAAAATCCTGCGCGGCGACGATCTCGGAGATACTCCCGTCCATGCTGGAAATCGTCACGGCGGGATCGTTGAGATCCCCGATGTCTGAAAATCGCGTCTCGTCCGCCCGCACGAATGCCCCAAGACCGCTATACCAAAGTGGAACAGTCGACGTGCCATATACGCCAGTAGAGATCATCGTCCAGATCGTCGAGCACAAAAGATCGACATTCGGGCGTTTGATATCCTCACCAAACGTGCCATAGGAGCTTTCAACGGTCCATTCCACTTTAAGCCCAAGCCCGGTTCGCGCGGCGATTTCATCCATAATGTCCACGGCGATTCCGGACATCTCGTCTGTGTTCGGGGCCTTCATCACGACGGGCTCATAGATGAGATACCCGCACTGAATGGTCCCGGACTTGACCATCCGGTTGAACACCTCCCCGGCCCGGGCGGGCGCGGCGGGAAGCAGGAGGGTGCAAATCAAAACCACTCCCGTCATCCTCCGGCTTGCCTGGAGGACCCATTTCAAAACCTGCGTGAACGGATGGATGGATTCTCCGCATACGCGGAGGATGACGGATTGGGGGTATGCGACGATTTTTCTCATTCCTTCACCTCATAGGGTTTGGCAACGCGGAATATGAATGTCTGGTCCGGGTCGACTTTGTTAAGGATGTCGTCGATGATCCCAAGGTTCAAGGCGGCCTCGGTCGCTGAGTCCAGAACCCGAAACAGTTCATTCTCTCCTTTTGCTACGGAAAACATTGCCGGGTAAATCGCAACCGGCTCTCCGCCGAGAAGGCGTTTGATTTCGCCGGGATTATTTTTGATATATGGATCGGCCGCGAGCGGATCCATCACAACAAGATCGGCTTTCCCTGCTGCCACTTCCGAAAGGAGAAGCGTCGGATCTGTCATGTCGATAAGATTTCTGATTTTAGCCTTCGGGAAAAAGCGGTTCACGAAATCATAGGTGGAATCCCCATCGATCCCGACAAAATGCGCGCTCTCTGTATTCAGGTCGGCGCGGGTCGGATAGCGCGTCTCGTCCGCGCGTCCGTAGACATGCAGAGCTTGATATGAATAGGGGCGCGTGAAGTCGATATATTTGATTTTGGAGATAATCCATGGACCGTCGCCGCATATCGCATCAACTTTTTTGGCCTTCAGGTCGGAAACCGTATAGCCCGGCTGAACCTCGACCAGTTCCATTTCAAGATCGGCAAGTGCAATGATAGCTTCCCAGATATCCTTGGAGAAGCCTTTAACCTCTCCTGTATTGGGGTCTTTATAAAGATAGGGCGGCCAGAAAACTCCGCCGCATCGGATCTTTCCGGTCTCCATGACGCGGTCGTAGGTGGATGACTCCTGTGCCTGCACGGGAACAGAGAGAATCAGGAGCGCACAAATCAAAATTACTCCCGTCATCCTCTGCGAAGGCAGAGGATCCATTCCGAATCCTGCGCAGACGGATGAATGGATCCTCCGGACAAGCCGGAGGATGACGGTGTGGGTATGCGCGATTGCCCGGTTCATTTTGCCTCCTTGTAAGGCGTATCCACACGGATAAACATGTCGGGATATTCGGCGTCATAGCGGCGCAGGATCCGGTCCACGATCCCGAAATTGACAAGCTGCGCGACCCCGGCGTTCAACATGTGCCAGAGTTCGTGCTCGTGGATGTCGATCCCGATCGTGAGCGGATAAATCTGAAGATAGTCCTGTGAAGGCACCATGCGGATTTTTCCCGGATTGCTGTCCATGAAGGCCTTTCCGATAAAGGGAGCCGTAAACGTCACATCGGCTTTGTTCGAAACCACGTTCATGAGCAACGTATCGTCCCCGCCCATCTGAACCTTTGCGATCCGCTGTGCCTGCGGAAAATTTTTTCTGGCGATCTCGTCGCTGATATCGCCGTCATTCGTCGCGATTCGCACGGCGGGATCGTTGATGGCCGCATAATTATTATCGAAGCGCATATCGTCCGCACGGACGAACACGCCAAGCGGGACATAATAGAACGGGTCCGTAAAGGCCATGCGGGCCCCTCGCAACGCGGTGGCCGCCGTTCCCATGCAGAGCGCATCCACACGCCCGGCCCCGAGCGCTGCTGTGACCTGACCCATGTCGATCTCTTCGGCATATTCAATGCGGATATCGAGTGCCGCGCCGAGTTCTTCCAGCAGTTCATAAAAGACGCCGCTATAGACCCCCGTATTCGGATCCTTGCTGAACGAAGGCGGAAAATTCCCGTACCCGCAGCGCAGGACCTGCTCCCGGATGACCCGGTCATAGGCTGATTCCTTCTCCGCCGCTTGAGCGGGCGCGGAGAGGGCCATAAGAGCGAAAATCAAAAATCCCCCCGTCATTGCGAGGAGGTCGTCAGACCGACGAAGCAATCCAGAAGTCCATGACATTCGCTTTTTTTCTGGATTGCTTCGCTCACGTTGTTCGCTCGCAATGACGGGTTGTGTGTTTGTGACGATTTTTCCCATTTTTTTGCTTACCCTCCGAACGCGACTTTGAGAACGCAGACGCAGGCAAAAACGCCGCCTGCGGCGAAGAAGAACAGCATGCCGAGCAGTTTTGCGTTTTTGAATGCCGGGCAGGAAATATAATCCTCGACGATTTCCCGTGCGCCGAGCCAGGCATGTGTGAACATGGCCCAGATTAAAAGCAGGACGCCGGCCGCATTATGCGGTGCGGAGAGCCATGCCCGCGCCTCAAAATAATCCGCATGTGCGAGCGTGCCGATCGACCACAGGAACCAGCCGCCGAGGATGATGAGGGCGGCTGCGGCGATGCGCAGGCGCAGCCAGTCGCGATGTCCGCTTTTGGCCGATCCGCGGCCGAGTGCCCGGCCGAGTCCGCTTTGGAATATATGCTGTTTCATTTATGTGTCCTCTCTTACGCCATGTATTTCAGGCAATACCAGGCCGAGCCTGTCAGAATGACCGTCGCGGCCAGAACGAGATAGCCGGCGATATAGGATTGTTTCAGCTTCAGGAGCAGGCCCATATCCCAGAGCAGATGCCGGATTCCATTGCAGAAGTGATAGCAAAAACACGCGAGCCAGCCGAAAAGCATGACCTGACCGTACCAGGCGCTCCAGAGCATCCGGAACAGGGCATAGGCTTCCGGCCCATAGGCGAGGGCGCCGAGCCACCATAAAAACGGCAAAATCCCGATGGCGAGGGCGCCGCCGGTCATCCGGTGCAAAATAGAGGTCACGGACGTCAGTTGCGGGCGGTAGACCTGAAGGTGCGGGGAGAGGGGTTTATCCTGAACGGGGCTCATGAGAAGGATCCTGTGTTCGATATATGATATAAACGTACATGTCCGAGGGCCGTCCCATCATAGGCCATCGCGCCGCGAGATCAATAGACAATGGACAAAGGTATGTACTGCGTTTATTGGGGAGCTCTGGGGTTCTGGTAGGGGGATGTAAATATCTTGACGATTTCTGCGGCCAGGCTTTCTGAAAGGCCGTGTTCCGTTATAAGCTTTCCCGGATCTTTTTGGTGGCCGTTTCTGATGATTTCTGCGGCGGCTTCCTCGCTCAGACCGTGCGCCAGCATTTGACTGAAGAGATGTTCGCGTTTTATTTCAAATTGTCTCTCTTGGTCATCACGAAAAGTGCGTCGCGGGGTCAGAACAGGAGTGTGACTGTCTGGAGAAAGGCCCGTTCCTCGATACACGGCGTCCTGAAAGCGGGCTCGAAGGTCGCTGAAGAGGCCCGTATTTTCTTGCTGGGACCTGAAGGCTGTTCCCGCGACATGGAAAATGTGATTTTTTGGATAACGATCTCCATGTAACAGGCTGTAACGCTTAAAAATTTCGAAAGGGGAGCGCGAATACCAGCAGTTCCACGGAGCGGCTTCGAATGCGCTCATTTCAGAATCGGACGCGTGAGCCTGAACGTGTGAGAGAAGTTCCAGAATATAATCTATGCTGGTGTTCTGATGTGAGTAGGCAGTATATGTCCTGCCATCCGATGTAAGCGGGAGGTCGGTGTCCGCTGATTTTGTATTGTAAATAGAGATTTCCCAACGGTTGCTCCCCGGGTCGACGAGGTGGGCGACAGCTATCGCGAAATATTCGTAATCCGGTTTTTGGTGGCGCGTGTTTAAGAGCAGGTTTCCGGCTTTTTCCTGTGTAAGAAGAGGGGCAGGGATAACAGATGTCCGGATTGTCAGTCCCTGTTTTCGTATGGCTTTGGCAAGGGGAAGCAGAGTCATATTTGTGACGGCTTGTTTGAAAACGTCACCGAGATAATTTGGAAAATCTTCTAAAAGATATTTGATATCGGAAATGTAGCCCATCTCGATTTTTCTGTTTGTTTGGGGCTGCGGTATTGCGCAGGGAAACGTTTATAGGAAAATATTTTTTATGTCAACGATTTATGTAATCGGAATGGCAGGAGTCGCTATTTAAATTTTTTGTAGATAATTTTGTGCATAAAAAAGAACATAAACAGGCCAAACAAGAGCGTAATATCCCAATCCGGCCGTTAAAAAACACGAATTCATATAAAAAATCAAAAAATTAAAGGGAATCGGTCTTCTCCGGCCGGAAGGCGTTTCGAGTGTGAGTAAGTCTTTGAGTCCGAAGAGCTTCGCATTGACCGCGCAACCTGTCCCATGATATCCCATAGATATCCATGAAATTCCATGGACAGGCATTCGCCGCAGGTTTCGACAGTCATTGGTCAACGGGAAGACGGAAAACAGGGCAGCATCAGGTGTCGTTGTTCTTATCGACGTATGAAAACAGGATCGACACGAAGGGACGGGTTTCCGTGCCCGCGTCTTTTCGCGACCTGTTGCCGAAAGACCATGACGGCCGTCAGAAAGTCGTCTTGCGCCCTTCGGACGACCATGCCTGCCTCGACGGGGTTTCAATGGAATTTCTTCAGAGGATGAAAGAGCGGATCGCATCGGCCGCCGATCCGTTTTCGGACGCGCAGGACGCCTACGCCGCCGGAATTTTTACAACATGCGTGGAGCTTTCTCTGGACGCAAACGGCCGGGTCGTCCTGCCTGTCGCGTTGATGGAGCATGCCGGTGTCACTGAACAGGCCTGCTTCGTCGGTCTCGGCGACCGGTTCCAGCTCTGGGCGCCCGCCTCATGGGAGCGCCGGCAACAGGAGCTTTTCGCCCGAGCAAGAGAGCGGGGCCGCATTCCTCCGGCATCGGGAGGCCCGGCATGACAGAGCATGCAGCTCCGCATATTCCCGTGATGCTGAACGAAGTTCTGGCCGCGCTCGCGCCGAAAGAGGGCGAGGTTTATGTCGACGGGACGCTCGGCGCGGCGGGCTATACCCGCGCGGCTCTCGCGCGTGCGACATGCCGTGTCATCGGGATCGACCGCGATCCCTCCGCCATCGCCGCGGCAAAGGAACAGGGAATTGAACGCCTGACCCCTGTGCAGGCGCGCTTCTCGGAGGCCGAGGAGGTCCTTGCGCAGAACGGGGAGGGGGCTTCCGGAGTCGACGGGTTTATGCTCGATGTCGGCGTTTCATCCATGCAGATCGATCAGGCCGCGCGCGGTTTCTCGTTTCGCCGGAACGGCCCGCTCGATATGCGGATGACCCCGGAAGAGGGGCAGCAAAGCGCGGCGGAGTTGCTGGAAGTCTGGAGCGAGGAGGAACTGGCCTGGATCCTGAAAACCTACGGCGAAGAACGCCATGCCCGCCGGATCGCCCGGACCGTCAAAAATGCGATTGAGACTGAAGGGCCGGTTCGCACGACGGACGAACTGGCTGATCTTGTGCGCGGCTGCGTCCCGCGAAGCCGGGACGGGATCGACCCCGCAACGCGGAGCTTTCAGGCTCTCCGGATTGCCGTGAACCGGGAGCTCGATGAACTTGCCGATGCGCTGGGCGCAGCCGAAAGGATCCTGAAGCCCGGCGGGCGGTTGATCGTCGTCTCGTTTCATTCTCTGGAAGACAGGATTGTGAAGACGTTTCTGCGGGACCGTGCCGAGGGGAAAGGGAAAAGCGGTAAAAACGCAGGATCCCGCCATCTCCCGCCGGCAATGGCGGAAGGGGAGTCCTGCCCGGCCCCCACGTTTGAGCTCAAGGAGCGCAAGGCGGTATTTCCGTCGGACGCCGAACAGGCCGCCAATCCGCGCGCCCGCTCTGCCCGGATGCGCTGGGCGGTGCGCACGGATGCGCCGCCGATAGATGCGCCAGTGGATCGGCCCCGCTACGAAGCAGGAGCGAGAGCAAGAGGGGCGGGAAGGAGGTGTCATGCGCGATAACAACAATCGGAGCACCTTCCTGCGCAAAAGCCTGCTTTATGTCGTTCTGGCCCTGTGTGCGGCCGGGACGGGCGGCGCGCTCCTGTATGCCTCTCAGGAAGTCCGGGAGGCGGAGGCGCGGCTGGCGCGGCTTCACCGCGCCACGGCGCAGGAGCGCGAGGCCATTCATGTTCTGGAGGCCGAATGGAGTTTCCTGAACCGCCCGGAGCGTCTGGAACGTCTGGCGGCGGAACGCCTTGACATGGATCCGCCTGTCCCGAAAACGCTCGTTCATTCGGTGGCATCGCTCCCCGAACCGCTCAAACCGGTCCTTCCGGTCGTCAAACCCGCTTATCTTCCCGCACCGCGTCCTGCGGCGCAGCCCTCGCCGACACCGGCAGCATCTTCTTCCCAGGCGTCTTTCCGCTCCTTGCTGAACAAGCTCTCATCCGGCGAAACGGAAACGGGAGGAGGGCCGCATGTTCCGTAACCCCGGCCAGTTGATTATCCGGATGATGGGGGAGAAATCGGCCTCCCTCGGCCGTGCGCGCGAACGCCTGCATTTCGGTGCGCTCATCTTTCTCGTCCTGTTCGGTTTCGTCTGGATCCGGGTGTTCGATTTGATGATTTTGCAGGGTGAGATCGTTGCGCGGACCTTGCCCGAAGAGATTGCGGACATCTCCATGCCGGACGGCGGCGAATCTGCGCCTGTTCGGCGCGGCAACATATACGACCGCAACGGCGTGTTGCTGGCGACCTCTCTGGAGACGGCCTCGCTCTACGCCGATCCGAAAGTCGTTCTGGATCCGCAGGGCACGGCGCGGGATCTGTGCAAGATCTTTCCGGATCTTGCTTACGGCGACCTCCTGCAAAAGCTCCAGAGCAACCGGCGCTTTATATGGATCCGGCGGAACCTGACGCCGATCGAACAGGCCGCCGTTCTGGAGATTGGCGATCCGGGGCTCGCGTTTCGGGACGAGCCGCGCCGGATTTACCCGCAGGGTACTCTGGGCGCGCATATTGTCGGCTTTACCGATATCGACGGGACGGGCGTTGCCGGGATTGAAAAGAGCTTTGAGCCCTTTCTGGCCGAACGCGGAGAGGATCTCTCCCTGACGCTGGATGCGCGTATCCAGCATATCGTGCGCCGGGAGCTGGACCGGACGATCCGGGAGTTCAGTGCCAAAGGCGGCGCAGCCATCGTGATGGATGTAACCGGCGGCGACATTGTCGCGGCGGTATCCCTGCCGGATTTCGATCCGAACGATCCGGGCGCCGCTCCCGCCCGCGCCCGGTTTAACGGCATGACCGTCGGCGTTTACGAACTCGGATCGATGTTCAAGATCTTTTCGACGGCCGCACTCTTCGAGCTGGCAAACGGGCGCATGTCCCAAAAATTCGACGCGACCAGACCGCTGGAACGCGCGGGACATACCATTCACGATTATCACGCCGAAAAGCGGGTTTTGACGGTTCCGGAAGTCTTTATGTATTCGTCGAATATCGGTGCGGCGTTGATGGGCGAAGCCGTCGGCAGTGAGCGGTTGCAGCATTTTTACGCGGATCTCGGCCTTTTGAGCCGCCCGGATCTGGAGATCCCGGAGGTCGGAACCCCGATCGTCCCGGATCCGTGGCGGGAAATCACGACCTTGACGGCCTCCTTCGGGCACGGCATTTCAGTCTCGCCGATGCAGTTGATGACGGCGGTCGCGCGCGTCGTCGGGGAAGGCCATGCCGTCAGACCGACGCTCATTCTGGATCATGCGCGCACGCCGGAGGAAAGGGAACGGGTCGATGTCCGGGTGGTCTCGCCGGAAACCGTCCACAGGATAAGACAGTTGATGCGTCTGGCCGTAACGGACGGAACCGGCAAGCATGCCGATGTGCCGGGCTTTCGCGTGGGCGGAAAAACCGGCACGGCGGAAAAAGCCGTCAACGGCCGGTATAAGCATGATTCGCTGATTTCATCCTTTGTTGGTGTCTTTCCGATGAATGCGCCGCGCTACGCCGTGCTGGTCGTCGTGGATGAACCGAAAGGCAACGCCGCTTCGCACGGATATGCGACCGGCGGGTGGGTCGGCGCGCCGGCCGCCGGACGGATTATCGCGGCATCCGCCCCGATTCTGGGGGTTGCCCCGATGCCGCGCCGGATTCATAACCCGGATCGCGGTGACGATCTTTCAAACGCCCTGCGTCGCTACATCAGCTACGCAGGCGAGGAAGGAGAGCACATTGTCCGGTAATCGCCACAGCTCTCACACAAAAATGACAATCCGTGCGCTTCTTGGCACCGGCCCGGACAGGGAGATCCCGGGCGAGCTGAGTTGCGATACGCGCACATTGTGCGCGGGCGATATCTTTTTCGCGCTACCCGGCGTCAAGGCGGACGGCAGCAGCTTTGCCAAAGACGCCGTGCAAAAAGGGGCCTGCGCTATTGTCCTTGCAAAAGAAGTAAAAGAGATCGGAGATGTTCCTCAAATTATTTTGAAAGATCCGCGTGAAGCTCTGGCGCATGCCGCCGCGCGCTTCTACAGGACGGGACCGGATAACGTTGCCGCCGTGACGGGAACGAACGGCAAAACCTCGATCGCGACTTTCGTGCGCCAACTCTGGGAAGGGCAGGGCCGGAAAGCGGCCTCAATCGGCACGCTCGGCGTTCAGGGCGCGGGGGTCGACGAATACTTTTCGATGACCACGCCCGATCCGGTCCGGCTGCATAAAATACTCGCGGATTTGGGCGGGCGCGGCGTCACGCATCTCTCGATTGAGGCCTCGTCTCATGGGCTCATCCAGCACCGTCTGGACGGGCTTCGCGTGAAAGCGGCGGCGTTTACGAACCTGACGCGCGACCATCTCGATTATCACCCGACGATGGAAGATTACTTCACGGCCAAATCGCGCCTGTTCACGGACCTCCTCGAAAAAGACGGTCTCGCCGTCATTAACGGAGACGATCCGTGGGGGATAAAGCTGTGCAAAAAATGTGAAGACGTGGGGATAAAAAACATTTTGACCTACGGACATGGGGAGGAAAACGCGCTGCGCCTCATGAGCCGGACCTCTCGCCCGGACGGTCAGAATATCGAGTTTATGTGTGAAAAACACATAATAAAAGTTGATTTACACCTTGTTGGGGCGTTTCAGGCTGAGAACGCTCTGTGCGCGCTCGCACTCGCGGCGCAAGGCGATCCGGAGGCGATGTCCGCGCTCGCGCCGCGTCTGGCGGATCTTCAGGGCGCGCCGGGCCGCCTGCAACTGGCCCCGCCACCTGAGGCCTTCAAACAGAAATGCTCGGCAAGAATTTATGTCGATTATGCGCATACCCCCGATTCCCTCGAAAACGCATTGCGGGCCGTTCGTCCGCATGTGGAAGAGGGCGGACGGTTACTCTGTATCGCCGGATGCGGCGGCGACCGGGACAGAGGAAAACGCCCTTTAATGGGTAAAATCGCCGCAACCCTCGCGGATCTCGCCATCATCACCGATGACAATCCGCGCACCGAAGACCCCGTGGAAATCCGCGCCGAAATGCTGGCCGGTATTCCGCAATCCCACCTCCCGACAGTGCTGAACATCGGCGATCGACGTGATGCGATCCGCCATGCCGTCCGGACCCTCCAAAATGGCGACATTCTTGTGATCGCCGGCAAAGGCCATGAGGACGGACAAATCGTCGGCACAATCACCCATCCTTTTAACGACTTGCACGAAGCCATTGACGCAATGGAGGAATTGAACGAATGAGGAAACTGCCTCGCTGGACGGCAAAGGACGTGGTGAAAGCGACGTCCGCCGCATTAATCGGACGAGAGGATTGGGAGGCCACCGGCCTGTCGATCGATACGAGAACCCTTGAGCCCGGTGATATCTTCGTCGCGCTCGAAGGTGAGGGCGCAGATGGTCATGACTATGCGGCGCAGGCTCTGGAAAAAGGCGCGGCCGCGCTGCTTCTCGCCCGGATTCCGGACGATCTGCCGAAGGATGCGCCCGTTCTGCATGCGCAGGACGGCGACGTCCTGGCCGTTCTGCGCGGGGTGGCGGCCGCCGCGCGGGACCGCAGCGGCGCAACGCGGATTGCGATCACCGGTTCGGTCGGTAAAACCTCGACGAAGGAAATGCTGGCGATGGCCTTGCGCGCCAACGGTCAGACGCATGCCGCGACAAAAAGTTTCAACAACCATATCGGCGTCCCTGTGACGCTGGCCGGACTTCAGGGCGGCGACGACTACGGCGTGTTCGAAATCGGGATGAACCATCCCGGAGAGATCGGCCCGCTCGCGGAGCTGGTCAGGCCCCATATTGCGCTCATCACGAAAATTGCGGCCGTTCATATCGGTCACATGAGCACGATCGACGCCATTCGCGCCGAGAAAGCCGAAATCTTCAAGGGGCTGACCGAAAACGGGATCGCGATCATCCCGGGTGATGACGAGCATACAGACGCCTTGCGGGAAGCGGCCCTAGAATACGGCGCGAAAGAAGTGCTGACGTTCGGGGAGGGCGAAGACTGTGATTGCCGGATGAGCGAATGCCTGTGCGCGGCCAACGGGACGCGCTTCAAAGCCCGCGTGATGGATGAAGACGTGACGGTCTCGCTCCAGATTCCGGGTGCGCATCAGGCGCATAACGCGCTGGCCGTTCTGCTCGCGGCGAAGGTCGCGGGGGCGGATCTGCAAAAAGCGGCGGCGGCTCTCAAAGCCTACCACGGCTATGCCGGGCGCGGGCTTCAGGAAAAACTCGATATCGGGGATCCGGACAATCCGGTAACGCTGATCGATGAATCCTATAACGCTTCGCCCGAGGCCATGCGGGCGGCGTTTCGCGTCCTCGCGCTGATCGATCCGGGGCGCGGCGGCCGCCGGATTGCGGTTCTCGGCGACATGCGCGAGCTGGGCAAGGACGGCCCCCGGCTGCATAAAGATCTCGCTCTACCGATCAAGGCCGCGAACATCGATCTGGTGTATACCTGCGGCCCGCTGATGAAAAACCTGCACGAAGAACTGCCGAAGGAACAGCAGGGCGCGCACCGGGAAACAAGCGTCGAGCTGGCCAAAATCGTCCCCGATGTGCTGGTCCCCGGCGACGTGGTGATGGTCAAAGGCTCGCTCGGCACGAAAATGGCTCCCATCGTCGAAGCCCTGCGAACGCTCCCTTCAAAACGGAAGAAGACGTAGGGCCGCAAAGAGGGGGCAATAAAGGTAGTGGCCGGTAGCGATTTTGTCGCCGGGTT
The DNA here is from genome assembly GCA_028277665.1 of Alphaproteobacteria bacterium. GTDB lineage: Bacteria > Pseudomonadota > Alphaproteobacteria > Micavibrionales > Micavibrionaceae > JANQFU01. The sequence goes on from JANQFU010000017.1 coordinate 22,620, forward strand.
TCACTCCACGTGCTCTTTCCTCCTGTATCAGGGCATGCTAAAGATCTTTTTGTGTCTTATAAAGATCTTGAAAGCCGATGCTCTATCATTTTCTGACGCCGCTTGATGAGTGGTTCCTGTTCTTTAACCTGTTCAACTACCTGACGTTCAGGACGGGCGGGGCGTTGTTGACGGCTCTGGTCGTCGGCTTTGTGATCGGCCCGCCGATGATTCGCTGGCTCAAAAAGAAACAGGCGCAAGGACAGCCGATTCGCGACGACGGGCCGGAAACCCATCTGGCCAAGGCCGGGACCCCGACAATGGGCGGCCTGATGATTCTGATATCCCTGAGCGTCAGCACGCTTTTATGGGCGGATCTCTCGAACATCTTTATCTGGATCACGCTTCTCGTGACGCTGGGCTATGGTCTGACCGGGTTCGCGGATGATTATTTGAAGCTGACAAAAAAGAATACCAGGGGCTTAAGCGGGAAACTGAAACTTCTCCTTCAATTCACGATCGCCCTTGCCGCAGTCCTGCTCTATGTCCTGTTCCCGGTGGAAATGACAAGCACCGGCAACGCGCAGGCCGGGGCGGCATTCGATGCGGCACGAACGTCTCTGGCCTTGCCGTTTTTCAAGGATCTTCTGATAGATCTCGGCCCGTTCTTCATCCTGTTTGCGATGCTGGTTATTGTCGGCTCGTCGAATGCGGTCAACCTGACCGACGGCCTGGACGGCCTCGCAATCGTGCCGGTTATGATCGCGGCCGCCTGTTTCGGCCTGATCAGCTATCTCGCCGGACATGCGATTTTCTCGGAGTACCTGCATCTGCACAGGGTTCCCGGCGCGGGAGAGCTTGCGATCATCTGCGGCGCGCTGATCGGCGGCGGGCTCGGCTTTTTGTGGTATAACGCACCGCCTGCGATGGTGTTCATGGGCGACACGGGCTCGCTGTCTTTGGGCGGGGCACTCGGAACGATGGCCGTGATCACAAAACACGAACTGGTTCTGGCGATCATCGGCGGTCTTTTTGTTCTGGAAACCGTCTCCGTCATTGTGCAGGTGCTCTCCTTCAAACTGACCGGAAAACGGGTTTTTGCGATGGCCCCGATCCACCACCATTTTGAAAAGAAGGGCTGGTCAGAGCCGACAGTTGTGATACGGTTCTGGATTATAGCCGTGATCCTCGCGCTGGTCGGATTATCGACGCTGAAACTCAGGTAAGCGGAGACAAGACAAAACATGATTGACGTCACGCCGTTTCTGGAAACCCTGCCCGAAAACCGGCCCGTCTACGTATACGGGCTCGGGCTGTCCGGCCTTGCAACGGTCAAGGCCGTCTGCGCGGCCGCGCAAAACCGGGCGTGCAAATGTCTGGCCTGGGACGAAAGCGAAGAGGCCCGCGCGCAGGCCGAAGCGGACGGCGCAGAAATCGTCGATCCGGACGATCTTGACTTTGCGACGCTTGCCTGTCTTATCCTCGCGCCGGGCATTCCTCTCCATTACCCGGAACCCCACCCGGTCGTCCGCAAGGCGCAAAAAGCGGAAATCGAGATTATCGGCGATCTGGAAATCCTGCACCGCTCTGCCCTCGGCTGGCGAACGATCGGGATCACAGGCACAAACGGAAAATCGACAACGACGGCCCTTGTCGGCCACATCCTCAAAGAGTGCGGCGTCCCGGCCGCGATCGGCGGAAATATCGGCTTCCCCGCGCTTGGGCTGGAGTTGCCCAAACGCAAAAAAGGGCAGGAAGGCTGGATCGTGCTGGAAATCTCGTCATTCCAGATGGACCTGTGCCCGACCTTCACGCCGGATGTCGCCGTGATCACGAATATCACGCCGGACCACATTGACCGGCACGGTTCTTTGGAAGAATACATTCAGGCCAAGTCACGGATCGGAGACGGGGCGGGACATGCCGTCCTCGGCGTTGACGACGAGCCGACGATCAAAATCGCCGAACATCTCAAAGACGCCGAAAACCGGACCGTCATCCCGGTGTCCGTCGGCAAGAAACAGACGCCGGGCGTCTGGGTTGAAAATCATACGCTGATCGACGATATGCGCCCGGGCGAAGAGCCGCGCGAAATCGGGGACCTCGGCCTGCGCGCGTTGCCGGGGGCGCATAATCACCAGAATACGGCACTGGCCTATGCCGTGTGCCGCCTTGCCGGGCGTGACGGCGGCGAGATCTATGAAGCCGTCAAGACATTCCCGGGCCTCGCACACCGCCAGCAACTCGTGCGGACGATCAACGGCGTGGCCTATATCAACGACAGCAAGGCGACGAACGGCGATGCGGCTGCGCGGGCGCTGGCCTGCTACCGCAACCTGTACTGGATTGTCGGCGGCCGTCCGAAAGCGGGAGGTCTGGACGGTCTGGAAGCGCATCTTGAACGTGTGCGCCACGTCTTTCTGATCGGGGAAGCCATGGAACCATTCGGCACATGGCTGGATAATTTCGGCGTCCCGCATAATTTCTCGCAGACGCTCGAACACGCGGTTCTGGAGGCCCATGTCATGGCCCAGAACGACCGCGGCCGCCCGGGCGGGACGGGGACCGTCCTGCTCTCTCCGGCCTGCGCGTCCTACGACCAGTTCAAATCCTTTGAAGATCGCGGCAATCAGTTCATCTCATACGTGAACAATCTCGCCGCCGATCTGCCGGACGATCCGGGAGACGCTTCAGGTGGAGCCGCGTCGTGACGCTTTTCTCCCGTGCGGACAAATCCTGGCTGAGCGATTGGTGGTGGACGGTCGATCGAAAGCTCCTCGGCGGGTTCATCACCCTGATCGTCATCGGCGTCGTCCTTGTCGCGGCGGCAAGCCCGGCCGTGGCCGAACATATCGGCCGTAACGAATTCGCGTTCATCTGGAAGACGCTCGTCTTCGCACCCGCAACGCTTTTTTTGCTGATCGGTGTCTCGATGCTCCCGGAAAAATGGATCCGGCGGGGCGCGGTTATTGTCTTTGTCTGCGCCTTTTTGGGCGTCTTGCTCACCTATTTTCTGGGCAGTGAAGTCAAGGGCGCGCAACGCTGGATTCCCGTTTTCGGGTTTACGCTTCAGCCGAGTGAATTCCTGAAACCCGCGGTGATCATTGTGTCGGCATGGCTGATCGTCCTCCAGAAAAAAAACGAGGATTTTCCGGGCCTCCTCGCCGCGATACTGCTCGTCCTGATCGCGATGATCGTCCTGTTTTTTCAGCCCGATTTCGGGATGACGTTTTTGATTTTGCTGATATTCCTGACGCAGCTTGCGCTTGCCGGAGTCAAGCTCCGCTATTTTATGGGGCTGATCGTCTTCGGCGTTTTTCTGGTCGGAACGGCGTATATGACGCATGACCACGTCCGCAGCAGGATCGATGGATTTTTCAACCCGGAAAAAATGGACACCTACCAGATTGACAGGTCTCTGGAAGCCTTCCGCGCGGGCGGCCTGTTCGGGGAAGGCCTCGGGCAGGGATCGGTCAAGCTCCGCCTTCCGGATGCGCACACGGATTTCATTTTCTCGGTCGCGGGCGAAGAAATGGGCTTTCTCGCATTGGTCATGATCCTGACCCTGTACGGCGTGATTGTCTGGTGGGGATTGAAAAAACTCTCGGAAAGTGAAAACCTGTTTGCGATTCTGGCGGGCGGCGGTCTGGTGACAATGTTTGGGCTTCAGTCCCTGATCCATATGGGATCGACGCTGGAGCTTCTCCCGACCAAGGGCATGACGCTCCCCTTTATCAGTTACGGCGGATCTTCCGGGTTGTCGATGGGACTGGCCATGGGCGCATTTCTGGCCCTGACCCGCAGGCAGGGCCGGCAGGTCATCGCTCGCGCCGGCCTGAAACGCACCCCGGCAAGAGAAGAGCACAAAAACATATAGGAGCCTCTGCAAATGTCCTTTTAATACAAAAGCCGTCATTCTCGCGAATGCGGGAATCTTTTAGAAACAGAGAATTGAAAGATCCCCGCCTTCGCGGGGATGACGAAAAAGGTTTTTTTTGCAGAGGTTCCTATAGTGATTTCCGATAAGAATAGAACATTTTCTTATCGGAAATTGTACCGAGCGAACGCGAGGCGTCCGTAAGGACGAAAGCATGCCCAAGGGCGCATGGGCACTTGAGAGCTCGCATTTAAAATGTCACATTTTAAATGCGAATAACTATAAAGATGGAATCCTGTCCGGAGGAAGGGAGATGACGCATAAAACGCATATCCTTTTGAGTGCCGGGGGCACCGGCGGGCACGTGATGCCCGCTCTGGCACTGGCGGCAATGCTCCGTGAAAAGGGGGCGGAGGTCTCCCTGGCGACGGATCAACGCGGCGCGGGCCTTTTGAATGACGACCGCACCCGGGACCTGAAAGAGGTGATCGTCCTGCCGGCAGGCGCACCGGGAGGCGGCGTGCTGAAAAAGATCAAGGGACTGGCGTGTCTGGCCCACGGATATCTGAAGGCCGGCACACATATACGGCGGATCACACCGGACGCAATCGTTGCCTTCGGCGGCTATCCCTGCGTTCCGGCGGCACTGGCCGGCGCGCATAAAGGGATCCCGCTGATCCTGCATGAACAGAATGCGATCCTTGGCCGGGCCAATGCCTTTCTGGCCCGGGATGCCAAAGCTCTGGCCCTGTCATGGCCCCGGACGTCCGGCCTGCCTGAAGGCCTGCCGACAGAGCATACGGGCAACCCGGTTCGTCCGGAGATCGTGGCGATCGGCGCACAGCCCTACGCGCCGCCGGAAAAAGACGGCGTTTTGCGAATCCTGATCTGCGGTGGATCTTTGGGGGCGCAGGTTTTCTCCGATGTCCTGCCGGACGCCTTTGCGGCTCTGGATAACAAGGCCCGCGCCCGTCTTCAGATCGTCCAGCAATGCCGGGAAGAGCATCTCGAACAGGTGCGCAGACGATACCATGCCCTTGGGATCAACGCATGGCTTGCCCCCTTCATTGACGACATGGCGGCCGAGATCGCAACCGCGCATTTGTTTATCGGCCGCTCGGGCGCAAGCACGGTCGCGGAAATCGCGGCGGCCGGCCGCCCGGCGATATACGTGCCCTACCCGTGGCACAAGGATCAGCAGCAAAAATACAACGCGGACGTGATCGCGGCACAGGGCGGCGCGTGGACCCTCACGCAGGACAGCTTCACGCCGGAGGGCGTCAGCGCGTGTCTTTCCGATTTTCTGGACGCCCCCGGTAAACTCGCGGACGCGGCAAACGCGGCAAGGGATTGCGGCCGGCCCGATGCTGCGCTAAGACTGGCGGAGTCCGTTTTTCGGGTGATGGGGCATTAGGACTTACGCATAAAAGCTCTAATAAGCTCTCTCTCTCTCTCCTGTGGGGAGATAATATATTTTGTGAGGGGCAAAACAAATAAATAGAGTTGTACGGGTGGATAGGCTGTTTTTGAATCGCGAAGGCGCGAAGTTTTCGCAAATCCCTTCGCGTCTTTGCGTCTTCGCGATTCATCAATCTTTTATGCCCCTCACCCATCGAGCCACAGGGGAGAAGCAAAATACGCTCTGCGTAAGTTCTGATACCGCTTTGCGGTCAATAAACGAGAATTGGTATAAAAGTTTAAAATATTTTTGAGTTGGGATGAGAAAAATGAGTCTGAGGGCTGCGCCGGAAGATGTCGGCGTTATCCATTTTGTCGGAATCGGCGGGATCGGCATGAGCGGGATCGCAGAGGTTCTATGTGCGCTGGGCTACAGGGTCCAGGGATCGGATGTGTCTGAGAACGCAAATACGGCGCGGCTTGCGGATAAGGGCGCGCGGATCTTCAAAGGGCATGCGGCGGAACATGTCGACGACGCCGACGGGAATCCTGTCGCGGTCGTGGTTCTGTCCTCGGCGATCAAATCCGACAATCCCGAATTGCTGGTCGCGCGGGCCCGGAAGATACCGGTCATCACGCGCGCGGATATGCTGGCCGAGTTGATGCGCCTTAAACGCGCGGTCGCGGTCGGCGGGACGCACGGCAAAACGACGACGACGTCGATGGTCGGCGCGATGCTGGAGGCGGGCGGACTGGATCCGACCGTGATCAACGGCGGAATCGTGAACGCCTACGGAACGAATACGCGCCTTGGCCAGAGCGAATGGATGGTCGTCGAGGCCGATGAAAGCGACGGCTCCTTTACGCGCCTTCCGGCAAGTATCGCAGTCGTCACGAATATAGACCCCGAACATCTGGATCACTACGGCGATTATGACGGCGTGCGGGATGCCTTCCGGCGTTTTGTCGAAAACGTGCCGTTCTACGGCTATGCGGTCCTGTGCCTCGATCACCCGGAAGTGCGCAGCCTCGTCGCCAGAACGACGGATCGCCGGGTTGTCACATACGGCTTTAATCCGCAGGCCGATATCCGTTGCACGGATTTGCGTACGGAAAAAGGGGAGAGCCGCTTTGACGTCGCGATCTCGGATTTTATCCGCCGGGACGGCGGCCCGGAAACCATAGAGAATATCGCCCTGCCGATGCTCGGCCGCCATAATGTCCAGAACGCGCTGGCCGCGATTGCGATAGGGCTGGAATACGATTTTCCGGTCGCAACGATTCGCAAGGCTCTGGAGAATTTTACGGGCGTCAAACGCCGATTCACCCGGACGGGCACAGTCGGCGGCGTGACGATTATCGATGATTACGGCCACCACCCGGTCGAGATTGAAGCCGTCCTCTCGGCGGCACGAATCGCGGTCGAAGAGACGGGCGGGCGGATTCTGGCCGTCATGCAGCCGCACCGCTATACGCGGCTTCATGACCTGATGGACGAATTTTGCACCTGCTTCCACGAAGCCGACACCGTCCTTGTCGCCGATGTCTATCCGGCGGGCGAAGCCCCGATCGACGGCGCGGACAAGGAACATCTGGTCGCCGGCATGTGCCGCCACGGCCACCGGGATGCCCGGATTTTGGAAAGCCCGGACGCTCTGGCCGAAAAAATCGCGGACATTGCGCGCCCGGGAGATTATGTCGTTTGCCTTGGTGCCGGAAACATTACAAAATGGGCGCATGATTTGCCCGGACAACTTGAGGCCCTGACCAAGACATAATAAAGCAGAAAAATGAGCATGGATACCGAACACGCCATACCGGAAGAAGACATGACGCCACTCGTCAAGCGGCTGCCGGTCGTGCGCGGACGTTACACGGAGAACGCGCCGCTCGGCGAGATCAGCTGGTTCCGGACCGGCGGCCCGGCGGAAGTCCTCTACAAGCCGGCGGATCGTGAGGATCTGGCCGCATTTCTGGCCGGATGTCCGTTGACGGTTCCGGTCACGGTCATCGGCGTCATGTCGAATATGATTATCCGGGACGGCGGCATCCCGGGCGTTGTGATCCGGATGGGCAAGGGCTTCACCGATATCGAGATTGAGGACGGAAGCCGGGTCTCGGCCGGGCCGTCCGTTCTGGACGCGAACCTCGCGGATGCGGCGGCACAATCCGGGATCGGCGGACTTGAATTTCTGTGCGGGATTCCGGGCACGGTCGGCGGCGCGCTGCGCATGAATGCGGGCGCATACGGGACGGAAACGCGGGACGTTTTGATCGAGGCCGAAATGCTGGACCGGCAGGGGCAACTTCACCGCATGACCCCGGACGAAATGGGGATGGCGTATCGAAACAACGACGTCCCGGAAGATATGATTTTCACCGGCGCGCTATTTCAGGGACAGCCGGACAGTTACGAGGCGGTCGCCGCGCGCATGGCTCATATCCGCGAAAGCCGTCAGGCCAGCCAGCCGGTCCGGGCCCGCACGGGTGGCTCGACATTTGCGAACCCGGGCGCGGACGAGTTGATCGCGGCGGGACTCGATCCGTCCATGAAGGCGTGGCAACTGGTCGAGAAAGCCGGCGGACGGGATCTGGCGTACGGCGCGGCGCGCATGTCCGAAAAACACTGTAATTTCATGCTGAACACCGGCGGCGCGCGCGCGCGGGATCTCGAAGATCTCGGCGAAGAGATCCGCCGCAGAGTCCTGAACACATATGGCATAACACTGCACTGGGAGATCCGCCGCGTCGGCGTTCCGCGCACGGCCTCTCCGACATCCGAAACACCATACAGCAAAAGGAGCCTCCAGTAATGACCCCGGCAAACAGCAACGCGCCTATGGATATCCTGCCGCCCGTTAATGAAAAGACAGGAGACGAACCGGCAACGGTCGGCCTGCTGATCGGCGGCTGGTCGGCCGAGCGCGAAGTCTCCCTGACAAAGGGAAAAGCCGTGGAGGCGGGACTGATCGAGGCCGGATACCGCGTGCGCGTCATCGACGTCAAAAAAGATCTTCCGGCCCTGATCGCGGCTTTGACGACGCCGGAGCCGGTCGATGTCGTCTTTAACAATCTCTATGGCCGCGGCGGCGAAGACGGTGTTATTCAGGGGGTTCTCGAAGTTCTGGGCCTGCCTTATACGCATTCCGGCGTTCTGGCCTCGGCACTGTGCATGAACAAGCCGATGACCCGCAATATCGCGCAGGCCAGCGGAATCCCCGTCGCCAGGGGCGAAGTCCTGCGGGTCGCCGATATCGAGGCCGGGCGGATCTCTCTGGAGCCGCCTTATGTGATTAAACCGGCCTGCGAAGGCTCAAGCGTCGGCGTGTACATGATTCGCAAGGGGGACAACAGGATCGTGCTGAGCGAAGAAGACCGCGCCCGGGACGATCTCTGGCTCGCCGAAGACTATATTCCGGGCCGGGAGTTGACGATTGCGGTTCTCGACGGCCAGCCGCAGGCCGTCACGGAAATTCTTCCGGGAACGGAATTTTTCGATTACGAGTCGAAATACGCGGATGTCGGGACGCGTTACGTTCTTCCGGCGGAGATTCCTGCGGATGTTACGGCAACCGTACTTGAATATGCCGCCCGGATATATCATGCTTGCGGATGCGCGGGTCTCGCGCGCTGCGATTTCCGATACGACGACAGCAAGCCGGGAGCGTCCGGCCTCGCCTTTCTGGAAGTCAACACGCAGCCGGGCCTGACCGCGGAATCAATCGGACCTTCACAACTCGTCTATAACGGCGTCACATTCCCGGCGTTATGCGCCCACCTCGTAGAGCAGGCAAGATGGCAAAACGACAAACCGGCAGCAGCAGATCAGCCAGCAGAGCGGAAAAGCGCGCAGAAATAAGCGCGCGCCTGCTGGACATCATCCGGCGGATCGGATGGTTCGGGGGGATCGTCGTTTTCGTTCTGTGGATCGGGGCCTGGCTCTGGTTGAGCGGGAGCGTCGTCCACGCGGGAAACTGGATCAAACGCACCGCCGTTCAGGCGACAATCGATGCCGGATTCGAAATTGAAAACATTCTGGTCTCGGGACGCAGAAACGCGGATCCGGATTTGATTCTCTCGCTTCTGAACGCGCAAAAGGGCGATCCGGTCCTGCTCGTTGACGTCAACGACGTCCGCGCGCAGCTTCAGAAAATTTCATGGGTCCGGGAAGCGCGGGTCGAACGCCGCCTGCCGGACACGATCTATATCGAGCTTGACGAGCGCGTCCCGCTCGCCATCTGGAACAGGGGTGAGGACACATCCCCGGCTCTGGTCGATGCGGAGGGCAAAATCCTCACGACCCGGAATCTCGACAGATTCGGCGCGCTGCCGATGATCTCCGGACAAGGCGCGCCGGAGCATGCCGCCGGTCTTCTGGGTCTTGTCGCGGCCGAGGAGGTCATCGCAATCCGGATGCGTCACGCGGCCCGGATTGGCGATCGCCGCTGGGACGTACTTCTGGACGGCGGGCTGCGGGTCCGCCTGCCCGAAGACGATGTGGGGCTGGCCTTGCGGCGGCTTGCGGCCCTGCATGAAAAAGACGGACTTCTGGATAAAGATCTGCGCGAGATTGACTTGCGTACGCCGGACAGGATTATTGTCAAAACGCGCCCGGGCGCGGTCGAAAACTACCACGCCGCCAGCGGGGAAAAGATCTAAACACGGATTTGCTTATGAAACGCACAACAACGCCTAAAGGGACGGTCATTGCCGCGCTGGATATCGGGTCGACGAAAATCGGCGTCATGATCGGCCGGACGATCGACGACGCGAACACATTCGAGGTCGTCGGCGTCGGGCATCAGGCATCAAGCGGGATCAAGGCCGGAACGATTATCGACATGAATGCGGCCGAAAGCGCGATTCGTCAGGCCGTCCACACGGCGGAAAATATGGCCTCTGATGCGCTCAAGGGCTATCCGCTCCGGGAGGTTGTCGTCAACCTGCCGGGCAATCATGCCCGCTCGCATAATCTGGGCGTCGACGTGCAGGTTCTGGGGCACGAGATCACGGACAACGACGTCAGCCGCGCGCTCGCGCGGGCGCAGGATCAGGTTCTCTCGGAAGGGGAAGAGCTCGTTCACACGATTCCGGCCATGTTCTCGATCGACGGCCATGCGGGGATTCGCGAACCGCGCGGGATGTGCGGTCAGTCCTTGCGGGTGGACGCCCATTTACTGACCGGGGAAACCGGAGCCTTGCAGAATCTGGGGAATTGTCTGGATCGCTCGCATCTCGACATCACCGCATTTTGTCTGGAAGGCTACGCGGCCGGTCTGGCCACGCTCGTGGAAGATGAAATGGATCTCGGTTGTACGGTCATTGATATCGGCGGCGGCGTGACCTCTTTTGCGGTCTTTCAGGGCGGAGCCATGATCTATGCCGGGGCCGTGCCCGTCGGCGGAGAGCATGTTAGCGGCGATATCGCCCGGGTTCTGACAACCTCCATGGCCGGAGCCGAGCGAATCAAAACGCTCTACGGCAGCGCAATCGCTTCAAGCACGGATGAAAACGAGATGATCGACGTCCCCCCGGTCGGCGAGGAAGATGACGGAACGCCGAATCTGGTCGAGCGCGCCGTGCTCATCGGAATCATTCAGCCCCGCCTCGAAGAAATTTTCGAGATGGTCCGGGACCGCCTCGCGCAGGTCGAGATCGCCGGGACGGTGGGACGCCGGGTTGTCCTGACCGGCGGGACGAGCCAGATGACCGGGATTCGCGATCTGGCCAAGCGGATTTTGAACAAGGACGTTCGCCTCGGCCGGCCGATCCGCCTGCACGGCCTGCCGGATTCTGTCTCGGGCCCGGCCTTTGCCTCGACGGCCGGTCTGTTGACCTATATCGCCGAGCGTTCACATGAAATGCCGGCCGAGATCCAGTCGCAGGCCGAGCCCGAATCGCTCTGGGAGCGGGCGCGGCTCTGGCTGCGCGAAAACTGGTGACAACCGGAAAATTTTCTGCGTTTTTTCTTGCATTCTCACACATGTTTTTCGCAAACTATGCACAGCCTGTTCGCCGGGAGTATTCGCATCCGGCCGGGCGAAAAAGCAGGGTCTCGGCATAAGGCGTCAAGGTTATCCACTTATCCACAGTTTTGTGATTTCGCGGTGTTTGACAGTCTTATGGCGTGTGCCACAATCCAGAAATCACGAGTCGCAAGAATCGGTTAGATAAAGAAATGAAATCAGGGTGTCAGGTCGAAAAAGGCTTTAAAAGCCGCAGTTTTGGAGAGAGTACGACGTTTATGTCTGAGAGAACCGCTGGCGCAATAAAAAAATCTCACCTAGAATCAGGAAGAAGTCCCGCCCCCTGGAGGTCCCCGTTATGATCAATATCCGCATGCAACATCAGGAAGTTCAGAAATTGTCTCCCCAAATCGCCGTCTTCGGTGTTGGCGGCGCAGGCTGCAACGCCGTAAATAATATGATCCTCTCCGGTTTGAGCGGGGTCGAATTCACGGTCTGCAATACGGACGCCCAGTCTCTGGAGGGGTCTCTCTGCGAGAACAAGATCCAGCTCGGCGCGTCCGAAACCTGCGGTCTTGGGGCCGGATCCCGCCCGGAAGTCGGGCAGGCCGCCGCCGAAGAATCTCTTGATGAAGTGATCGCATGTCTGGACGGCGCGAACATGGTTTTCGTGACGGCCGGAATGGGCGGCGGAACCGGAACGGGCGCCGCGCCGGTGATCGCACGGGCCGCCCGCGAAAAAGGCATTCTGACGGTCGGCGTCGTGACGAAGCCGTTCCACTTCGAAGGCACGCACCGCATGAAAATGGCGGAAAACGGCATTCGCGAAATGCAGCAATATGTCGATACGCTGATCGTGATTCCGAACCAGAACCTCTTCCGGATCGCGAACGAAAAAACGACATTCGCCGAAGCGTTCAAAATGGCCGACAGCGTTCTGCAATCCGGCGTGCGCGGCGTCACGGACCTGATGGTTGTGGAAGGACTGATCAATCTCGACTTCGCCGATATCCGGACCGCGATGCTCGAAATGGGCAAAGCCATGATGGGCATGGGCGAGGCTTCCGGCGACAAGCGCGCGATCGAAGCCGCGGAAAAAGCGATCAACAACCCGCTTCTGGACGATATCTCCATGAAAGGCGCGCGCGGTGTGATCATCAACATCACCGGCGGCACGGACATGACCCTGTTCGAAGTGGACGAGGCCTGCAACCGGATCCGCGAGGAAGTCGATCCGGACGCGAACCTGATCTTCGGTTCGACCTTCGACGAGACGATGGACGGTGTGATGCGCGTGTCCGTCGTCGCGACGGGAATCGACAACCCGGCGGAAAAACGCAGCGGCCGCCCGCAGGGGCAAGGACAGGGCCAAGGTCAGGGCTCGGCGTCTTCCGGAACGGGGGGAAGCGGCGGGTTTGAAAGAACCCAGCCGAACGAAACCAAAACGGCAGAGACTCCGGAACAACCCGAAATCAAAGTGCCCGCGCAACCGGCCCAGCCGGTTCAGACGACGCAGGCAAGCGCGGGAATCCATATCCCGCAGCGCGTCTCGGGCCCGGCGGCGTATCAATTGCCGCAATCGGCGCAACTCGCCCAGCCGAAACCTGCGGCTGCTGTCGCGGTTCAGGACGATCCGGAAGCGGATATGTTCGACGTCAGCCAGTGCGAAACGGCGCAGATCTCATCCGGAGCCTCTTCTTCCGGATCGGAAACGGCCATGCGCGGCACACGCTACAAGGATGCGTTCATTCCGCCTGCGCCGGTCATGCCGGAGCGCAGTGGGAGCGGGTACGGCCCGAGCTTTGCGCCGCAGCAGGCTCCGGCAGCGGCGCAACAGACCGCTCAGTCACAGCCTCAGTCTCAACCTCAATCTCAATCAAAAGGCGGCGTCCACGGTCTGTGGGGGCGTCTGACCAGCCATCTCGGCGCGGGAGACGATGCGTTTGATGACGGGTTTGGTGCTGGACAGAGCGCGCCGCGCGCAGGGGAAGGTCTCCGGGCGCAAAAGACCGGAACGGGCGCATCTCCCTCACAGGGCCGCCTGAATATCGACAAACCCGCCGGACGTCCGGACGCTTCGGCCGATGACGAACTCGACATCCCGGCCTTCCTCCGTCGTCAGGCGAACTGATCGGGGACGGGCTGTGTTCTTCTCTTTTCAGGAGAGAGGCATGTCGCTTCTGATGACAAACATGCGCAAAGCGTATAAACCTCTTTGATGACAAAAAATATCTCTAGAGAGGCAAGCGCGCGAATGACGGGTCGTGACCGGGAGAAAAAAAGGGCCCCCTTGTTACAGGTCCGCGATCTCGGCGTGACGTTCCGCCGGCCGGGCGCCGCAGGTGGATTTGAAGCGGTGCGCTCTGTGTCTTTCGACCTTCAGGCCGGACAGACGCTCGCGATTGTCGGGGAGTCCGGCTCCGGAAAATCCGTGACGGCCCTTTCGATCATGAAGCTCCTGCCCTATCCCGCGGCGATGCATCCGGACGGCGCGTCCATCCTGTTTGAAGGAACGGAGCTGATCGACAAGGGCGAGCGCTTTATGCAGAGCGTGCGCGGCTCCGAAATCGGGATGATATTTCAGGAACCCATGACCTCCCTGAACCCGCTCCATACGATCGAGCGGCAAATCGGCGAGACGCTGCGCATTCATCAGCGCATGTCCAGGGATGCCGCGCAGGCGCGCGTGAAGGAATTGCTCTCCCTCGTCGGACTTGAGAGGCTGGCGGCGGACCGGCTTACCGCCTATCCGCATGAGCTCTCCGGCGGGCAACGGCAACGGGTTATGATCGCCATGGCTCTGGCCAACAATCCGCGTCTTTTGATCGCCGATGAACCGACAACCGCGCTTGACGTGACGGTGCAGGCCCAAATCCTCGCGCTTTTGCGGGACCTGAAGGACCGTTTGAATATGGCGTTGATCCTGATTACGCATGATTTGGGTATTGTGGAGAACATGGCCGATCATGTCTGTGTCATGCAGGGCGGCCGGCTTGTGGAGAGCGGCCCGAAAGACGATATTTTCCGGCACCCGCGCGCGGCCTATACGAAAATGCTCCTCTCCGCCCGCCCGGGAGGAACGCCGCCGACCGTCAAGGACGATGTCGCCGCGCCGGTCATGGAGGCGAGCGGTGTGCACATCCACTTCCCGAAATCGCGCCGCCTGTTCGGCGGGGTGCAGGACTGGGTCCGGGCCGTGGACGGCGTGGATATAACCTGCCGGCGCGGTCAGACGGTCGGGCTCGTCGGCGAGTCGGGCTCGGGAAAATCGACGCTCGGATACGGCCTTTTGAATCTGGAGCCGCTTCGGGAGGGGCGGATCACCTTTAACGGACAGGATATCACGGGGCTGCCCCGGAAAAAGATGCTGCCCTTGCGCCGGAAGATGCAGATTGTCTTTCAGGATCCGTTTAGTGCCCTCTCCCCCCGGATGAGCGTCGGGCAGATTATCGGGGAAGGGCTGCAGGTTCACTGCCCCCACCTCTCCCGCGATGCGCGGGAGGCGCGTGTGGTCAAGGCTTTGGAAGATGTCGCGATGGATCCGGAGAGCCGGCACCGCTATCCGCATGAGTTTTCCGGCGGACAGCGGCAGCGGGTTGCGATCGCACGGGCCATGGTTCTGGAGCCGGATTTCGTCGTTCTGGATGAGCCGACCAGCGCTCTCGATGTCTCGGTGCAGGCCCAGATTATCAAGCTCTTGCAGGATCTTCAGGCGCGTTACGATCTGGGATATCTGTTCATCAGCCACGACCTGCGCGTCGTGCGGGCCATGGCGCATGAGGTTCTGGTCATGAAAGACGGGAAGATCGTCGAGCAGGGCCCCGCCGAACGGATTTTTTCTGCGCCGAAAACGGATTACACCCGGGCCCTTCTGAACGCGGCGTTGAATTTAAAAGCGTCATAATTTGATTTTCTCCTTGAAATCTTCTGTGAAAATGTTAGAAAGCGTACAAATTTTCGACCGGAAAGGGGTGAAGAGATTGGTTAGCGTTAACGTACGGGATAACAACGTCGAGCAGGCGTTGCGGGCTTTGAAAAAGAAAATGCAGCGTGAAGGCATTTTCCGCGAAATGAAATTGCGCCGGAACTATGAGAAACCTTCCGAGAAAAAAGCGCGCGAGAAATCCGAGTCCGTTCGCCGCTGGCGCAAGCTGGACCGCAAGCGCCGCGAACGCGACGGGAGTTAAACCAAATTAAAGAACGATCATAATATAATTTTTTGAATCGGCCGCCGGGATCTCCGGCGGCTTTTTCGTGACAGGCTCCGGCGCTTCGGATATCCTTTCTGACATGAAATTTTTTCCTTTTTTTCTGCTCGCTCTTTTTCTGCATCCGGCGCAGGCTCCGGCGCAAATCTGGAGCATTCACAAATCAAAAAGCAAGGCCTACGACGTCGAATTTCCGAACCCGCCGGAAATCACGGAGAGCTATGTCCGTCTGGAAGAAAATCTGGTCGCTTATTCCAGCAAGATGGTTTACAGGGAGAATGTTGACGATCTTGTGGCTTTTTACAGGATCGGGAAGGACAGCGTCGAGGATGCGCAGGCGCCTGCGCCCATTCCACAGGGTGCGCCGGGTTATGAGGGCGGAACGCATTACCGGACGTTTCAGATTACGGTGGACCAGCCCCTTGACGACGGATTGTTGCCCGGCTGGGCGATTTCCCGCCAGGAAGTGTTGAACAAGACCGATCCCTATCTGGATTATTACGAATCGATTGGCGGACAAGTCGTTCAGGACGATCTCTACCCGACCAAAGATTATGCCCTGCGCGTCCTGACAGTGGCGCTTCCGGACGAAGACCGGGAAAGAGGCAATCATAAAGTCGTCCGGATGAAACTCTATCTGAATCCCGTCAACTACATTCAAATGGTTTCGACCATGCCGTTTGAGCTAGAGCAGGATTATATCACTGAAAAATTTATGTCGTCCCTGAATGTCTTCAGCGGGCGCTCATACGAGGAAGGCAATTTCGAGGACGAGTGGGTATATTATCCGACCACGGATGACGATATTTTTTTCGCTTTCCTTCCGCCTGTCGCGCCACGGTTTACAATGGCATCGCCGGTATACGAAAAACAGGAGGGATATGCGCGTCTGGAGACGGAAATTCACGACCTTTTCCATGGGAACCGGTTGCATTATGCTCTGACGGCTTATGAGTTTACAGGGGATCCGGTGACGCGGGTTCTGTTCGACCGTTATCTGGATCAGTATCATACGCCTCCGAACACCGGACGGGAAGATACCTCTTACTCTCAGTTCGGTTTGGACGGCGTGGTGACGGTATTCTCTATCCCGGGAACCGGCGAAGAGCCGGAGCTCTCTCATCATATCCGCGTTGCCCTGTATGGAAACAACGTGTTCGGAAAACACCGCGTGGTTATACAGGATGTCTGGGGCAGTGAAAAGATGATGGGCTCATATCCTGCCTGGCGGCTCTTCGGTGCTCTCCATGCCCGGCTGGACGGGGAAGAGGGCGGCGCGCCGGTCGGGGTCTCAAACCTTCCGATCGACAGGGATTAGGGTCCAGACTCACAGGTATCGTCCAATTCTGTTGAAAGAAAACGGCACAGATACCAGAAAAGCAGACGCAGGACGTGTTATTCCACTTTCAAGTCTGCTTGACGCC
>JANQFU010000019.1 GCA_028277665.1 Alphaproteobacteria bacterium
TCGCGTTTAAACAACTCTATGACTGGATCCCGGCTTTCGCCGGGATGACGGTTGGTTTTGTTGGTTTTATAACTTATTCTTATCCATAGTTCAGGTTATGTTACGGATCTGTAAAATTTTATGTATATTAATAATGAAGTTGAGAAAAGGCTCGTTTAAAATTTTATGTAAAAGTATTCGTAACTAAAAAATATGTTTGTATTGTGCTTTTTTTATGATATTTTCTTGGGGAAGGTGCTCGCCTTAACTCTCTGTTAATCGAATTTCGTGTATTCTGGAATTATCGGTTGGGAGTCTGTGCTCTCTATTGTGACCCTGAATACGTATCTTTCAAACCAAACGAACCCAAGGAGACATGCATGCTTATCAAATTGCTCGCATTCAAAGACGCTTATTTCAGCAGAGAAGACGGTGCTACGGCTATTGAGTACGGTCTGATCGCAGGCGGGATTTCTCTCGCGATCGTTGCGGCTGTGTTCGCGTTCGGGGATGACCTTGAAGCCCTGTTTAACACAATCGGTGACGCCATGAATGCTGCCTCCGGTGAAGTTGAAACCTCCCGGTAATTTTTCTGTTTCAGGAAGAGCCCGCCCTACTGGGCGGGCTTTTTTCGTCTGAGGCGTATTTTATGCAGATTGTTATTTTCATTTTTGTATTTTCATCCGTTCTTGCCGCGCTTGGTCTGGCGGCGCTCTGTGCCTGGTCGGATTTGCGCGGGCTTAAAATTCCGAACATTTATGTCCTTGTGCTTGCGGGACTGTTTGTTGCCGGGTTTGCTCTGGATCGAGGCATTGGTTCGGGCGGTTTCTTTTCTGAAGGATTCTTGTCCTATGCCGGGGCGGCTTTTATTGTTTTTTGCATGACGGTGCTGATGTTCGCCGTGCGCGCGATCGGCGCCGGGGATTCGAAGATGGCAAGCGCCTGTGCGTTATGGGCCGGAATGGGCGGGCTTGCCCCGTTTTTGTTTTATATGATGCTCGCCGGATTTTTCCTCGGTGTCTTTGCTCTTGCCGTCCAAAAAAAGAAACCTTTTCGGGCCCCGCGTCCTGGCGGCTGGATCGCGCGGCTTCAGGCGGAAGAAAACGCGGTGCCTTACGGCGTGGCTATTTTTTGCGGACTGGCCGGTGTTTTTGCTGCAAAGATGTTTTTTTTACCCGGGGCTATGGATGTTTATCTTTTGTAAAGATTTATGATATAGTTGTGAACAAGGCGTCATGCCTTGTTCTTTTTTTCTTGCGCCTCTTCTTTTTCGATTCGTCTGTTTGTCCCTCTTACGGAGTACGGTCCGATGAACAAGAATCTGATTATTGTCCTTGCCGGCGGCTTTTTGATCGCCGTCCTCGTGGCCGTGCTCGTCCAGTCTATGGTGCAGCCGCGCACGGCTCCGGTGCAGGTTCAAGAGGAGCAGAAAGTCGATATTCTGGTTGCGGCGCAGGACCTGTCCGTAGGGCACGAGCTTCAGGACGGGGACGTTCGCTGGCAGAGCTGGCCCGAAGGCGCGCTTTTTACCGGCGCTATTGTCCGGGACGGAGAGCAGGCGGCGTCCGACGTTCTTCAGGGCCGTTTGCGCCGCGCGTTTCAGGCGGATGAGCCGATGCTGAAAAGTGCTGTGATCACTCAGGCCGGAAATTTTCTGGCGGCCTCCCTGCGTCCGGGATATCGCGCCGTGGCGATTGAGGTCGAGGCGCAATCCATGGCCGGCGGATTTATCGGGCCGGGCGATTTTGTCGATGTCGTTCTGACCTACAAAACCAAATTCGATGTGGATGACGACGATCCACGCGTCAGGGCGCTTGTGAACATGAATATCAGCAAGCTCGCGACCGAAACCATTTTGCAGAATGTTCGTGTCGTTGCGGTCGATCAGGAGGCTGTGCGCGAGGATGAAAATGCGAAAATTGCCCGAACTGTGACCCTCGAAGTGACTTTGAGGGAGGCCGAGAAGCTTGCTTTGGCACAGGAGTTGGGCGCGCTTAATCTCGTTTTACGCGGAATCGGGGATAATTTGGCGGTTGACCGGGAATGGATGACGACGACAGACGAACGGATGACCTCTTTGACCCGGGAATTGTATACCGAAACCGAGAAACTCAAAAAGACGTCTGGCCCTCAGGGGAAAGTTGTGAGAATCTATAATGGAGACGCCGTCCAGTCTGTTCCATCCCGATAATTTTAACGATTTGCCGTGTTGTCGGGATGCCCGCCTGTAATCGCCGTTCGTGCTTTTGTCTTTGTGATGTGTTGTTTGTTATGTGAGCCGGTTGGAAAATGAAAAAGATAGGTACAATACATACGAGAATGTGCCGGAAATCCTTTTGCCGCCCGAGTGTTGTATGCGGGGCGGCAACCGCAGTCTTGTCTGCGGCCCTTTTTCTTGCAATGGCTTTTGTGTCGCATCCGGCGCGGGCCGACAAGGAAAATCTGACCAGCGTTATGATCGGGACGGCGGAAACCGGGGCGGCAGACCCTGCCGTTCTCCTCGTTCGGGGAAAGGCCGATGTCGTTGCCCTTCCTGCCGAGGTTTCGGATGTTCTCGTCGCGGATCCGAGTATCGTTGAGGTTCTGGCGCTGAAATCGAACAAGATTTATCTTGTCGGGGCGTCTCTCGGTTCGACGAACCTGATGGCTGTTGATGCGCAGGGGGATGTCGTTGCGCGGATGGATGTTCATGTCCGAATGGATGACCGGGTCATTCAGGAATTTGTCGACAATATGTTTCCGGAAGAAAACGTCAAGGTGACGACTGTGCATGATCAGGTCATGTTGACCGGTGAGGTCTCCAGCCCTGCTGTTGCCTCGCGTGTTGCGGGCGTTGTTGCCGCGTATGCCGGGGATTATGCCGATAAGGACGGTACGATTGATGAATTGATTGAAAACATGCTTGATGTTCGCGGAGAACAACAGGTCATGCTCCGCGTCAAGGTCGTAGAGGCGTCTCGTTCCCTTTTGAAAGAACTTGGTGTGCAGACATCCTTGAATGACCGGAATGAATTGTCTGAGGCTGCGATGTTCAATTATTTCCCGGCCGCGAGCGATCACGGCGACGGATTTTTCTCCAATTTTGTGAATGACAATGTCGGTTTGACCGAAGATCCGTTTGCGGTCGGGCAGCTTGTTCAGGATACCGGAATTGCCGGTCTCGGGTTTGTCGAGCTTTTGCTGACGGCCTTGGAAGAAGATAATCTCGTGAGCGTTCTGGCGGAGCCGAACCTGACGGCGATTTCGGGCGAGCAGGCCGGATTTCTTGCCGGCGGGGAGTTTCCTGTGCCAACGGGGAGGGACAACCAGGGGAATATTCAGGTCGAGTTCCGCGAGTTTGGCGTGGCTCTGAATTTCCGGCCGACGGTGATCTCGGACCGCCGGATCAATATGCAACTGAACACGGAAGTATCGTCTCTCGATTTCGAGAATGCAGTGACGCTTGAGGATATTGTCGTGCCGGGCCTTGATATCCGCCGGGCGTCGACAACGGTGGAGATTCCGAGCGGCGGGTCTTTGATGATTGCCGGGCTTTTAAAATCGGAGATGATCAACGGCATGACCGGCCTTCCCGGAATCCGGAATACGCCGATCCTCGGGGATCTGGTTTCGTCCGACAGTTTTCAACGGGAGGAAACGGAACTGGTCGTGATCGTGACGGCTTATATGGTCGAGCCCTACGAGGATAAATCGCAGGCTCAGGAAAAAACGGCCGCACAGGCTTCGCCTTTGACGGTGGCTTTTGCGCATAATGTCCGCGCGATTTATAATGACCGGACGCCGGCACTGGTCGACGATACGGCGCAGCGTTTCGGGTATTTGCTGGATTGACGGGAGCAGGTGTTTTCTTATGACGAAATTTGTTTTATCAGGGTTCGTTTCTTTTGCGCTTATCTCCGGATTTGCGGCCGGCTTGACGGGGTGTTCCCTGCCTGAGCCCAGTCGGCTCAACACAAAGCGCGTTGAGGTTCACGAGCGCTTTTACAGCGGCCGTTTCGAGACAGTTCATTTCAATGCCGGGCTTGCGGGCGACGTTGCACATCAATACGACCGTTTCGGTGACGGGCCGATATATGTAAGCGTGACCTATGATCCTGCCGTTCGTCAAAATGATGCGCTTTCGGCCGGGCAGGAACTTTCGCGAATTTCCTCTCTTTTGTACAAAAAAGGTGTGAGAGGGGTTGAGGGGGCAATATTGCCGGTCAGGGAGAGCGGCGCGCGTTCCGAGGTCCTGGTCGAATACCGTCAGTACACGGCGCATAAGCCGTCCGGTTGCGGGACGATGCCCGGTCTTGAGGGGGAAGCGACCGATATGTTCGAAGCGGGTTCGTATGATTACGGTTGCAGTATAGAAACGCAGATCAGCCGCCAGATTCGCCGCCCGAAAGATCTTCTCGGAGACTCCGCGATGGATCCGGCAATCGGTGCGCGGACGGCAAATATTTACGAAGGTTACAAAACGGGAACTCCGAACGAACAGCTTGAAGGCGAGCAGGCTTCCGACTGATCGTGGGGAGGCCCCCGGAATGGTTAACAGGTTTTTAGAGTTATGAGCGAACACCACTCTTCAGCAACGCATGTGCTTCTTCCCGAAGCGAGCGTTGCGATTTATTCCGAGGACAAAGATACACTCGCGGCGGCGCGGGAACTTGATTCCGACTGGCGTTTTGCGCGTGTGCATATTGAAATCGTTGAAAGCGACATGCATGCGGCGATGCTCGCCTACGAGCAAATTGAATCGCCTGACCTGATTGTTCTTCAAACGGAAGACGTCGGGGATAATCTGGTTGAACAGCTTGAGACTCTGGCCGGGCACTGCCGCGAAGATACGGCGGCGGTTTTGATCGGGCCCGTTAACGATGTTTATCTTTATCGTAAATTAATCGGTATGGGGATTAGCGATTATCTCGTTCGTCCGGTCGATCTTGATGTGTTTAAGGATGTGATTGCGAAAACTCTGATCGAACGTGTTGGAACGGCCGGCTCCCGCTTGATTGCGATGGTTGGATCTTGTGGCGGTGCGGGCGTGTCTTCTTTGATGTGCGCGCTTGCTTTCGGTCTTTCCGACACTCTCGAACAAAAGACGCTGGCCCTTGATTTTAGCGGCGGGTGGTCGTGCCTGAGCGTGGCGATGGGGGGGGAGCCTTCGACGACTTTGGCCGAGGCCGTTCGTGCGGCGGAAAATAACGATGAGGCTTCTCTTGCGCGGATGCTGATCGGGCCGAACGACCGCCTGAAAGCACTGGCGAGTGGCGGAGATGTTATGCTGGACACGCCTGTTACCAGCGAAGGTGCCGAGAAACTCCTTGATATGGTGATGCAGACCTGGCCGGTTATTCTGGCCGATCTTTCCGGTGCGCCGAACGACGTCCGGCATGCGGTCATTTCCAGAGCACATCGTACATTCGTCGTGACGCCGCCGGGTTTGTATGCGCTTCGGCTTTGCCGGGGCCTGATTCAAGAGATCGGAGAATTGCGCGGCGGAGAAGATGGCGACATTTCGCTTATTCTCAACAAAGTGGGGCAGGCCGCATCAACAGAACTGGCGGCGAAAGAAATTGAAGATATGCTCGAATGCAAACTCTCTTACAGCGTTCCTTATCTTCCCAAACTTTTTCTTGGCGTTGAGGCCGAAGATAAAAATCTTTCCCAGATCAAAGACGGGGCGCCGATCGTTTCCAATCTTGTGGATGTGATGCGTCCGTTCCTGTTGCATGAAGACGGTTCGGCCGTTCAGGCTTCAAAAAAACCGGCTGACGGAAGGTTGTCCGGCTTGCTTGGCAAACTCGGCCTGAAAGGATAGAGGGCGCGATGTTCGGCAAGAAAGAACCCGGAAAATCAACACCTTCAGACAAAAAGCCGCCGGAGAAACCTGCCGGGAAGCCTCCTGAGGAATCCTCCGGCAAAAAGCCTGCGCAGAGTCAAAAATTGTCTCCCGCTCCCATGCCCGCTCCCGCTGAGGACGAAAATGACGCCGCAGCGCCCGGTCCGGGCATGCCTCCGATCGGCGCTATTCTGGATCAGCCGGAGCCCGAGAAGGAGAAGGCGGCGAAACCGGTTAAAGATCTGGAAGATGATGTTCTGAGCGCGGCGGCGCTTGCGGCGGGACAGGAAGATGATGAGATCGGAGATACGCATTCCGACAGCATGGCACAGCTTCGTCTTCAGAAGGCACGCAACCGGATCTGGCTCGATCTTCGGGACGGGATCGATCTGAAGGCTCTGGCCCGGATGGATTCGAAAGCGGCGCGGGAAGAAGTTCTCTCGGCGGTCGAGGAGATTGCGCGGTTCCGCAATCTCGACCTGACGCCTGCGGAGCTGGCGAAAATCGCGAAGGAATGCGCGGACGATATGCTTGGTTTCGGGCCGCTTGAGGTTCTTCTTGAGCGGGACGATATTGCCGATATCATGGTCAACGGGCCGGAGACGACTTATATTGAAGTCAGCGGGAAAATCCAGAAAGCCGATATCAAATTCCGGGACAGCCAGCATCTCATCACTGTGTGTCAACGGATTGTCGGCGCGATCGGCCGCCGCGTCGACGAAGCGTCGCCGATTTGTGACGCCCGCCTTCCGGACGGGAGCCGGGTGAACGTGATTATTCCGCCGCTTTCGGTCGATGGTGCGGCGCTCACGATCCGGAAATTCACGAAAGAAAAACTGACCCTTGAGCATCTTGTGGATTTCGGGTCTCTTACACCGAGTTGTGCGAAGCTTATTATGGCGGTCGGCCGGTGCCGGGTGAACGTTCTGGTCTCCGGCGGGACGGGATCCGGAAAAACGACCATGCTCAACTGTCTGACGCGGTATATTGAGTCTGGCGAGCGGATCATTACCTGTGAGGATGCTTGTGAATTGCAACTCCAGCAGCCGCATGTTGTGCGTCTGGAGACACGGCCGCCAAATCTTGAGGGTGTCGGCGAGGTGACGATGCGCGATCTTGTTAAAAACTGTCTGCGGATGCGGCCCGAGCGGATCATTGTCGGGGAGGTCCGGGGACCGGAAGCCTTCGATCTTCTCCAGGCGATGAACACCGGGCACGACGGGTCGATGGGCACGGTTCACGCGAACAATCCGCGCGAAGCGCTTTCGCGGATGGAGAACATGATCGCGATGGGGAGCCTGAACCTGCCGACCGTGGCTGTGCGGGAACAGATTTCCGCAGCCGTCAATGTTATTATCCAGGTTCAGCGCTTGCGGGACGGATCGCGGAAAACGACTCATGTCACCGAGATTACGGGGATGGAGGGAGAGGTCGTGACGATGCAGGATCTCTTCACGCTCGAATATCTGGGCGAAGACGATAACGGCAAACTGATTACGCGTCAGAAATCGACGGGGCTTCGTCCGAAATTCTGGGACAAGGCACGGCAATACGGCGTCGAGCAGCTTGTGCTCGATGCGATGGAAGAGGCTTACGGGTGACGTTCTTATGATGATGATTCAGATTGCCGTTTTTGTTGTTGTCTTTCTGGCTGTGGCCGGGATCGGCCTGCTTATGCATTTTTCTCAGAAAGCGGAGGAAAAACGTCGCAAGGCCCGAATTATTCAGGGACGTCAGGCGTTGCACGGGAGCGGCACGCCTCGTAAAAATGCAATGGATCCGAAAGACAAGCGCCGGGCGGAGCTTGCCAAGAAACTGAAAGACGGCGGCGAAGAAGATTCCGCTTCCCGCAAAAAGAAAGCAACTCTCGGAGAGCAGATTTCTCACGCCGGGTTGAATGTCAGTGTCGCGAAATTCTGGCTCTTTTCCGTCATTACGGCTCTCGGGTTTATTCTGGCGGCCAAAGTTTTCGGCATGAATCTGTTTGTATGCCTGATGGCAGGAATAACAGGGCTTCTCGGGGCGCCTAAAGTTTTCCTGAAAATGAAAACGGCCGGGCGTCAGAAAAAATTTATAGAATCTTTCGGGGATGCTCTCGAGGCTATGGTTCGCCTTTTGAAAGCCGGGATGCCCGTTTCCGAAGCGATTTCCATGGTCTCCCGCGAATTCGACGGTCCTGTAGGCGAAGAAATGGCGCGGATTTACGACAAGCAGAAAATCGGAACGCCGCTTGAAGAAGCTGTTCGTGAAATTGCCGAGGAACGGATGCCGTTGCCGGAAATGCGGATGTTTGCAACGGGGATATCCATTCAGGCGCAGACGGGGGCCTCTTTGTCTGAGGTGTTGCTGAATATTGCGGGCGTCATCCGTGCGCGCTTCAAGCTCAAGCGCAAAGTCAAATCCCTTTCCTCCGAGGCCAAATCATCGGCCATGATTATCGGGGCTCTTCCGATTCTGGTTTCTTCGGGGATTTATTTTATCAATCCGGAGTATATTTTGACGCTCGTTTACGACTCTTTCGGAAAAATCATGCTGATCGGCGCTGGAGTCTGGATGTGTGTCGGCATTATTGTCATGAAACTAATGATTAATATCAAGGTATGAATGTCAGGATGTCCTCATGGAAATAGATGGGCAGACAGCGATTGTATTTGGAAGCGCGCTTGCCGCGGCCCTGTCTTTTATTGCGTTCGCCTTGCCTTTTCTGAATCGTACCGAACGCAAGGCCCGGATCAAGGAGGTCATCGAGAAACGCAAGCGCGACCTTTTTCAGGCGGCAACGCAAAGCATCGTGCCGGGCGCGCATAAATCCGATGAGAAAAGCCTGTCCGCGCAAGAGTCTCTGGCCATGTTCTACAAGGTTCAGGAACTCGCCGGCGAAATGGGCGAAAAGGTTCGGGACCAGATGTTACAGGCCGGGAACCGGGATCCGCGGGCGCCGCTCAAATTCATTATGGCGCGGGCGTTGTTGCCGTTCTTTTTCGCCGGGATTTCAATGATGTTCATTTCTGCGAGCGAGGAAGAGATTTCGGATTCTCTGACGCTTCTGATTATTTTTGGGGCGGCGGGGTTCGGGTTTTATCTGCCGCAGATTCTCATCAAGAATCAGATTATCAAACGGCAGGAAGAGATTGGTCTGACCTTTCCCGATGCACTCGACATGATGTTGATTTGCGTGCAAGGCGGGATCGGTCTTGAGCAGACGATCGATCGTGTCGCAGAAGAAATGGCGGAATCTTCACCGCTTCTGGCAGAAGAGCTTGGGATCCTGAGCGCGGAAATGAGTATGCTGAACGACCGCCGCGCGGCGTTGCAGGATTTTGCGCGGCGCGTCGGGTCTGGCGCGGCACGGAACTTCGCAACCGCAATGGTTCAGGCGGAGCAGTACGGAACCTCGGTCTCCCAGGCAATGCGGGTCATGGCGGAGGATCTCCGCGACCAGCGGATGCAGGAGGCCGAGCGCAAGGCGATGGCTCTGCCGCCGAAACTGACTGTGCCGATGATCCTGTTCTTTTTGCCGTCTTTGTTCGTCGTGATCCTCGGTCCTGTCGGCGTGCAGATCGCGCATATGAATTTATGATGTTTTTTGAATCTTTGCGCGTTCAATCCGATCCTGGGTGATCCAGAATGCTGCCGGTTGAGGTTGAAAAGAGAGGGCGCGTTCGAATGCTTCATTTCGGTAACAGGCCATCACATCCTCTCCCAGAGCCAGAACCGGGGACACCGGGTTTTCCGTCATAAATTTTTGAAAGTCGGGTATTCTTTCGGGTTGTGTGTCGATGTGGGGGATGGCCCCGCCCTTGATAATTCCCATGCAAGGCATGGCTCCAAAGCGGGCCCCTTTTGGCCCGGGGACGGAATCCGTACTTCCCCATTCAAAGAAAATAATAAATCCGGCACTGTATCCGGTGACAATGACGCCTTGCTCGTACCATTGTCTGATTTTCTGATCGCAATGCGTTTCTTTCCAGATGTCCTTGGCGGCTTGCGTATTGCCGCAGGTGATGCACAGGATGTCGAATTGTCCATCATATTGACCCGCGCCGAACAAATTTTCGTCCAGAGGAGAAAAAATGCAGTCCAGTTCTTTTTCGAGGGTTTTGTGATTGCCAATCAGACGGTCGATGTTTATCGCCTCACCGATATGTTTTGACGGCGTTGTCAGAAGGGCGATCGAGGGGCGGGTTTTATGTGTTACGTCGAGAAGTTCGCGCCAGAGTCTTTTGTCAAACGAGGCTTCCGCAGGGCCGCCACCTGTCCCGCCAACGGGGAAAAAAAGCCTGTCGCCGTTATGTTTTTCGGAATGTCGTATGACCGCTTACTCCAGATTTCCCGGTTTGCGGCCGGGGACCGGGGCGAAGGGGAGAGCGGTTGCCGTTTCATGCGCGGCGTGTTCCCGTTTTCTTTTTTTGTCTTCTTTTATCGGATTGACAAGGCCGGGGGTCGATTTTTGAAGCGCGTTGACGATCCGGAGATTGCGTTCGACATCTCCGCGTTCCGGCGCAACGGCGAGCGCTTTCTGGAGGATCTGGCTGGCTTCGTCGAGATAGCCCTGCGTGGCCAGGTTCAGGGCCAGATTGTTCATGACCGGAACGGGATTGCCCTGCCAGACTTCAAGGGCCTTACGATAGGCGCGCTCGGCCGGTTTATATTCCTGCCGTGCATCCAGCGAGACGCCGAGGATATGCCAGGCCGTGTATTCATCGGGCTGTTTGTCGAGGGCCTGACGGGCATAGATCTCCGCGCTTTCATAGCGCCCCATGGCGGTCATGATCGCGGCGTATTCGGCTTTTGCTGCGGCCGGGCCGTTCGGCGCTTCGGCGAAGGGCGCGATGACGAGGGCGGCGCGGTTCAGACGGTCCGCCCGGCGCAGACCTTTCGCGTAATTTACCGCATGTTTCGGATTTTCGCTGTTGCGTTTGTACAGTCTTTCAAGAATTGCGAGGGACTGGAGTTCCTCGCCCTTGTTCCCGGCTGTTACGGCCGCGCGTTCAAGTGCGCTGTCGATCCGCGCGCTATTTGTCATTTCGTCCGGATTTTTTGGGGTTACGGCGCAGGCGGAAAGGACGGCCGCGTTTGCGCCGATCAAAAGAAACGTTGCGAATTTAGAGCCGAGTCCTGTCTTCATGATATTCATTCTCATCCCGGTTGTCGGTTTCCGTTTCGTTACGCTACGCTACGCTACGCTACTTAAGTTACGGCGCGACAGACTCCGCCGCGCTTCCGGCCGCGCCGGACATATTTTCCATGCCTTCGGCCATGTCGTCCGGTCCGCCTGCGCCGCTGCCCATATCGCCTTGCCCGTCTTCACTGCTTTCTCCGCTGATCCGGATTTCATGGCACATGTCCGGGCAATAGAAAACGCTTGTCGATGCGCAGTTTTCGTCCGATGAATTGATACAGGCACGGCGGACCCGGATGTATTTCTCGCTCGGCGCGGCGACGATGATATGGCGGGACATGATCACGCCGCCGTCGTCATCCAGAAACGTAATATAGGTCGCGCCCGGGGATTTGGGAACGAGCACGGCAAGTTGGGGCGTATCCATCAGCACACTGACATGCGCCGGATTGCCGACGACAACGCTTCCCGCTTCGCGCTTCAGACGGACTAACTCGGATTTGTCCGGGGTCAGGCGAACCGGCGGATGGGTCGGATCGCTGAGATCGCCTTCATAGCCGGTCGTTTCCGTCATGTAGGAGACGGCGGGCATCAGACCGCTATCGTCGGCCATATAGACGCCGTCCGTATCTTGGGCGTGGGCTGATATGCTCGCGCCGAAAAAGAGAAGACAAGATACTGTAAACGCGCGCAGGGCTCTGGTCATGAAGGGGTCCGGGTCCGGAATGAGTGGATATAAAAAACGGCTGGCGGGAGAGATCGCCATAGACGGTACAAAGTATACCCGCTTTTTTGCCGGGAATCATCCCTTTTTCGTTTGTTTTACAAACCCGAGGCGTTACGGACCATATAGTCCGAAAGGGCTTCATGCGAGGCGGGGAGGGATTCCCGCTCCGGCGTCCATCCTGCCGGGCAAAATTCGCCCGTCTTCCGGAAGTGGCGCAGGCCGTCGATGACCCGGATGATCTCGTCGATATTCCGCCCGACCGGATAATCCTGCACGCTCTGATACCGGAAATATCCTTCCGGGTCGATGACGAAAGACGCGCGCAGCGGCATACTGTCGTTAACCAGACACTCGTAAATCTCGCTGATCTTGCCGGAACTGTCCGAGACAAGCGGGAAGGGGAAGTCTCCGATCCCGCCAAACTCAACCGGTTTGTTGCGCCATTCCAGATGGCTGAGATACGACTCGCAACTCACAATCACGGCCTTGATGTTCCGCGCCTCAAGCGCGCGCAGGCGGTTCGAAAGGGAAAGCAGCTCCGTCGGACAAACGAACCCGAAATTCAGGGAATAAAAAAAAATCAGGCCGTACGCGCCCTCGATGTGGCGGCTAAGCATAAATTCCTGATCGATCTGCCCGCCGGGCAAAATCGCCGGGACCTGAAAATTATGCGTGTCTTCAAAATGTGTGCCGATCAGCAAGGCCATGTGAGATCCCTTTGTGTCCGTCCGGATTTTTTGTTGAGAATGAATTGCAATTAAATCTTTACATTCGAGCCTTTAATTTGTAAATGATATTCATTCGCATTAACAACAAAAAAGAAAGAGGGAAGAATGCTTGCGGCGTTGTTTGGAGGGAAGACACAGGATGAGAAGACACAGGATGAAGGGATTTCTTTGCGTGTTAAGGATACGAAAAATCCGAATGTCAAAAGATTTGTTGTTGAAGGGGTAAGAAACCCGTTCGGTGTCAGGGGGGATTTTGAAGTTGAGTACCGGCAGGGCGAGGGGATCAGCGACGCCATTCGTGGGCGGGCGCAGGCCGGGCAGGACTCGCCATTGGCGCGCGATTTTCTGACACAAAACGCTGTTGCGGTGATGATCTCCCAGACAGACGGGCAGGGCGAGATTCGCATTACAGCGGGGAGCTGGCCGCAGGATTATCTTAACGGCGTCCGGGCGTATCTGGAGCACGTCTTGAAAACCGGAGAAACACCGGTGTTTACGCAGGCCTTTTCTCCACCGGAAGCCTTTAATCCCGGGAAGGCCGTCAGAGAGGCCAGGCAATCGGGAAAGGCCGGGCGGGATGTTCCTGACAAGGTATTGGAAGGTGTCCTCAAAACGATTGAGAAGGCCGCGCCGATTCTCAGGAAGGATGCCGGGGCGATAAATCTGGCGCAGATTGTTCAGGGCAATCAACGGGGCTCATACGTCGTTTCACTTCATATGGCCGGCGCCTGCGGCGGCTGTCCGTCCTCGGGGCAAACGATGGCTGCCTTGAGAGGGATTTTGAAGGACAAGTACAAAATTGACGCTGTATTCCAGCCGGCATCCGCTCCGCCCGGCCCGGCTCCGCGCTTCGGTTAGCCATGCCAAGGCAATCGCATATAGGAACCTCTGCAAAAGCCTTCTTTTACACAGACACCGTCATTCCCGCGAAGGCGGGAATCTTTTAAAAACAAATGGCTAAAAGATCCCCGCCTTCGCGGGGATGACGAAAGAGGGGAATTTGCAGAGGTTCCTATATGAAGAAAATAATTTCATCCGGGTGGTGTGATATCAGACGTTTTTGTTCATGCACCCGCATCCGCTACCGCACCCGCAGCCTCCGGATTCTTTTTTGTTCTCATTTTCGCTGCCGCTCTTGCAGGCGCAGTCATCTCCGCATCCGCAGCTTCCCTGATCGTCGTTTTCATTACAGCAACACATGGCTGTCTCCTCCTTTTTTGTGTTTTATGTTCCGAATCCCAGTGCACGCCCTATAAGTCCGCGCTTTTCGGATTTCGCTTTCTCGGCCTCTTCGTTGATGGCGTTGGCGGCTTTCATGAGCGGGCAGTCCTTGCAGTTGCCCCCGAATTTGCAAATCAGGCAGGGCGTTTGGTGCGCTGCCTGCTCCGGCGTCTCCGGTGGGGGCTCGATGACGGGCGGGTTATAGAGAGCGTCTCTTTTGGGCGCTCCATCCTGATTTTTTGCCGGATCGGCGAGGTCTTTTCCCGTTTTGGTTGGCGCGGGCTGCTGTGCGCCCGCATCGTTTGCGGCCGCGGGGATCGTCGTCGGGATCGTTGCGGGGCGCATGGGCGCATAACTGCTCTTGATTTGGGGCGGAGCCGCAGTCGCAGCCGCAGCCGGGGCCGGCGCGGGCGCATGGGCGATTTCTGCGGCGAACGGTATGACCGCCGGAGGCGGTGTCGGTGTTTGTGTTGTTTGTACAAGCATGAGGTCTTGCACAGGAGCGGACGCGGTCACGGCTTCGTTCGCCGGGGCTGGCATTATTTGTGCCGGTTGTTGCTTTTGCCCCGGAGAAGGAGAAGGTGCAGGCGCAGGAGAGGGTGAGGATGAAGGGAGCGCAAACCGGGCTTTTCTGGCTCCTCCGTCCTGGTTGGCCGGCGGTGGAACCGGAGGGCGTGCATTCTGGCTTTTTGGTGTTGAACGCACATTATTATGTGTCTTTTGCACCTTTTTTGGGGGTTGAGATGGTTGTTTTTCCTGAACACCGGGCCGAACTGTTGCGGCTTTTTGAAAAACCGGTTTTGCCGGTTGAGGTTTTGCCGCTTGAGGCTTCGCGGGTTTGGATGTTCCCGTGCTTTGGTTCTGCCCTTTGGATGTGGTTGCCGCCGGCGTCTTTGTCGGTGCTGGTGTTGTTGTGGTCGCCGGTGTTGCCTGCACGGCCGTCGGAGCCGAAAGACCAGTAGGAGGCACGGCTGCGGCATTCACTGTCTGAGGCGGCACGAAATCCGCTGATGGAGTTGCGCTGGAGGCGGCGAGCGCAGGGCTCTGTCCTGTCTCTATCCCTTCCGGGGCAACGGCGTCGATCACCGGTTGAAGAAGGCTTTGCTCTGCCGGCGGAAGAGCGTCGAACGCTTCCGCGATTTGCGCAGGAAGCTCGGCAAGACTTTGCGCCTCCGGCGATCCGGGAGGGACAGCCTCCGGCGTTGCGGCTTCGTGTTTTAAATGCGCGTATTCGGCCATCGTTTCGACAAGCTGCTGCGTGGCCGGGTGAATCTGTCCGGCTTCGGCCTGCGTGGCAATCACTTCAAGGACGGGCTGGAGCCCCTGATCCGGCGCGGCGTATTCGAGACGCAGAAGGTCCGGGGCAAGAGAGGCTGTTTTTGTTTTTTGTGAAGAAGACACATCCGGAGCCCCAATGGCCGCATGTTCCGGGTCGCCGAAATAGATGAGAAGGGCTTTTCCCCGGATTTGCTCGAAAACTTCGTCAAGTCCGGGGATCGCGCTTCCGGTCGACTGGGTTCCATAGATCGTCGGGCGCAGATTGCCCATGTTTCCGGCGTCTTTTTGTGCGCGTTGCGCGCCGTCAAAGACCATATAATGACAGCGTTTGCAGGGGATCATGTCCTGCGGCCGGTCGTTTTGAGAGATCACCTTGATCGCGACAAATAAAGGGGCTGCGCCGGCATCGTCCGCATAAGAGAGGCCGCTTTGAACGGCGCAGGCCGCCAGCGCATTCAAGAGGCGGGCACTGACGGCATGTGACGCGCCGAGCGCCTTCAGATCGTTTGCCACGCGCGGGAGAATATCTTCCGGCACACCCAGATATGTAATGTCGGTCTTGACGCCTTTGTCATCGAGCGAAATGAATTTCGTTGCGGCTTCCTGAACCGTCCGGTCCTGAGCTTCGTCGCGAACCACAAAATTCCGCTCGCTATTATCGGCGGCTTTAATAGCCGTCGTGCGCGGGCCGGTCACATAGGGCATCGGCGCGGAATGGGCAACGTGCGCCCGCACGGTGTTCGATGAAGTCTTTGATCCGGGCATGGGCATCACTCGAAAACGTTAATGAGAATCATTATCATTTTCAATGTAGACTTGTTCTTTGTTCCTGTCCAGAGAAGAAAATGGCCGGGCGGCGATTATTTCCCGGTTTGCGCGCTGGCGCCTTCTTTCCACCATGTCGAGACAACGGGAAGGTTATAAGGCGGCGTTGTCTGCGGGCGGCGGATATCGGCCCAGTATGCGACCCGCCATGCCGCGAGGTGCCAGTTCGGGATCAGGTAATACCCCCATTGCAGGACCCGGTCGAGGGCGCGGGTCCGGGCGACAAGTTCCGTTCTGTCCGGGGCGGAGATCACCATCTTGATCAACGCGTCGATCACCGGATCCTGGATTCCCATATAGTTGCGAGACCCGTTTAAATGGGCTTTATCGCTACTCCAATAGGCATCTTGCTCATTTCCCGGTGAATTCGACTGACCGATAGCCAGAACGGTCATGTCGTAATCAAAGGTATTCATGCGGTTTTGATATTGTGCGGCATCGACCAGGCGCAGGCGGGCCTCGACACCGATTTTCTCAAGATTTTGAATAAAGGGCATCAGCCAGCGTTCGAACGCCGGATTGGTTTCAAGAATTTCGAAAGAAAGACGAATTCCGTTTTTTTCGCGAATCCCGTTCCGTCCGCGCATCCATCCGGCAGCTTCCAGGATATGAATGGCTTCGCGCAAATTCTGGCGGCTTTGGCCGGAACCGTCTGTTGACGGCGGGTTGTATTCCTGTGAGAACACCTCGTCCGGCAACTGGTCGCGGAAACGCTCGAGGATTTCGCGTTCCCGGCCTTCCGGCAGACCCTTTGCTTCCATCTCGGAATTTGTGAAATAGCTCCGGGACCGTTTGTACGCGTCGTAAGCGAATTGTTTGTTCGACCACTCGAAATCGAAGGCGTAGGCGAGCGCTTTGCGAACCTGCCGATCGGCGAAAACGTCCCGGCGGGTATTATAGACAAAACCTTGTATGCCTTGCGGCAGACTGTTTTCAATTGTTTCCTTGATGATTTTTCCGTCTTTGACGGGGGCGGCGTCATAAGCGGTGGCCCAGAGCTTGGCTGTGTTTTCCTGGCGGAAGTCGTAATCTCCGGCCAAAAAAGCTTCAAGCGCGACATTGGCGTCCCGGTAATACTTATATGTGATCCGGTCGAAATTATACTGCCCTTTCATAAGGGGCAGGTCTTGTGCCCACCAGTCCGTGACACGTTCATAGGTGATTTCCCGCCCGGCATCGACGTAGGCGACTTTGTAAGGGCCGCTTCCGGGCGGCGGCTCAAGCGTTGTCTCTTCGAAATCATGCGCGTCCGTTTGCCAGTAATGTGCGGGTAAAACCGGGAATTGTCCGAGGATCAGGGGCAATTCATTATTCACGCTGTCTGTAAAGCTGAATCTGGCGGCATGCGTATCCAGGGCCTCCGCTTTTGCGACCCCGCTATAATAGGCTTTGTAATAGGGTGCGCCGTGGTCGCGCAATGTATTGAAACTGAAGATAACGTCTTCCGCCGTCACCGGTTTTCCGTCATGAAACCGGGCTTCCGGGCGGAGATGAAAAATAACCCAGCTCCGGTCTTCCGGAATCTCAATGCGTTCGGCAAGGTATCCGTATTCTGTGAAAGGTTCGTCGGCTGTTGAAAAAAGAAGCGTGTCATAGATCAGCCCTGTCCCGGCTGCGGGCGCGCCTTTGACAATAAACGGATTCAGGGAATCAAACGTTCCGATCTTGCTCATGACCAGTTCGCCGCCTTTCGGCGCGTCCGGGCTCACATAATCGAGATGGGGAAAGTTTTCTGCATATTCAGGGGTTCCGTGCATTGCAATTGCATGCAGGAGGCCGGATTTGCGCTCCGGAATCTTTTTTTCTAGCCCGGATTTACCAGGTTCGGCTGTCTTTTTTTTTTGTCTGCGGTGTCCGTTTCAGTGCCAGAGGCGGTTTCGATGTCCGGGTATTCGAGTTGCTCGAACAGCATACCGGACTGTTCGGCCAGACGAACCGGCTTTTCAAAGACATTCTGGCCCGTACCAATCAGAACGAGCGTTAAAAATACGACAACGGCTATCGCGACAAAATGCGAGCTGCTTTTGGGCATACGCTTTTATCCCCGTCAGTTGTTCAGTTGTGTGTCCCAGTCTAACAGATTTATCTTCAGTATGTCACTAAACATGTCGTCAGAATTACTTTTTTTGGAATACTCTTTTCACAGGCGGCTTGCACTGCCCGCTTTCGTATGCGAGAAGAGAGGCAGAGCGACCCGGTTCACAGAAGGAGAAAACGCATATGCTTTTCCGTAGATTTTTACTCAGCATAGGGAGTTTGATTATCATGAATACTGCTGCATTCGCCGCCGACGGCGCGCCTGTTATCAAAATGGAAACTTCGGCTGGTGGACCGGTTGTTATTGAGTTGCGTCCGGACCTGGCCCCGAAACATGTTGAGAGAATCGTTACTCTGGCGAAAGACGGATTTTATGACGGGATCGTCTTTCACCGCGTGATCGACGGATTTATGGCCCAGACCGGCGACCCGACCGGAACCGGGACGGGAGGATCGTCTTTTCCGGATCTTCCGGCGGAATTTTCGAATGAGAACTATACGCGCGGGACTGTCGGGATGGCGCGCACAGCCGATCCGGATAGCGCAAATTCCCAGTTTTTCATCTGTTTTGAAGACTGTTCTTTTTTGAACGGGCAGTACACGGTCTGGGGACAAGTGAAGGACGGTATGGAATATATCGACGCGCTGGCTGTTGGCGAGCCGCCTGCCAGCCCTGATAAAATTGTCAAGATGGCGATCACTTCTCCGGAGCGTGGGGAATAGACCTGTCCGTGCAATCTCCTTTATTTGCGCCGGTTTCTTTGTCTCCTTTTTTTGTCGATCTGCCGGAGCGGGTGCCGGATCTTCGTGAGGCGCTTTTAACGCCGGTCGATCTCGACCACGCAATCGGCGTTATTCAGGATGCGCGGACGCGGATCAAGATCGCACTTTCCGGGCTGTCGGAAGACGCGGCTTTTGCGGCCGCGCTTGCGCGGGCGGATCGGAAGATGTGGCCCGATTATGCCGATCCGCAAGTGGATCCGGCGCTTCGGCGGGGGCTGGCGGACAAGCTCTATAATGCGCGCAAAGGCTTTCCGGAGGAGCATGTTATCGTGCATCTCGGCGATCCTGCACGAGAGATCGGGGTTTTTCTTGTCCGGCGTCTGTATGAAGAAGGCGTCAGTTTCGATCTTGAATTTTACGATCCCAATCTGGATGCCCTGATTGTCAATCATGCCGGGGAGGCCGGCGTGTGCACTGTGGCGGAGGATCTCGTCCGGCGCTATGCGCCTGCGACCCGCCGGATCGTCTGCCGCGGCAACCGCTTTGAAGGGTCGCTTCTTGAGACGGATTCTTATAAGCGGGCGATTTTCGATTCGATTCTTTCCAAAGCCATTGAGCGCGTCTCCTCCGGCGAAATCTTCTTTACCCTGACGACCATTCCGACCCGCCGGGACGCCGAGATCGACCTTATTCCCTATGAGGCGTATCTCCCGCTCTATTTCGAGATGATCGACCAGCCCTGGGATCTGATTTCCGATGCGCAAAAATACCTGATTGCCTTGCTTGATCGAGCGTCGCATCTCCGTTTTGTCAATGACTGGGGAACGGATGTCGGGATGGATATCGACGGGTTTACGTTCTGCAACTCGATGAATGCGAAGAACGTCCCGGGATCGGAAGTGTTCAGCGCGCCGCGCCGGGACAGCGTGAACGGGCGGATCGTCTCGAAAGGGCGTTTCGTGCCCCCCGGATCGGCCGGCGGCGTGACCGAGGATCTGATGATGACCTTTGAAGACGGGTATTTGAAAGACTTTTCGGCGCGGTCCGGCGCGACGTATTTTGAGGCGTTTTTGAACCGCGATCCCGGCAACCGCTATACGGGGGAAATCGGAATCGGGACGAATCCGCATCTCAAACACCATCTGACCAATACGCTTCTTGTCGAGAAAATCGGGGGGAGTTTTCATCTCGCGCTCGGGCGTGCGTATTCCCTGACGGAATACGAGGGTGTTGCGGTCAATGTCGATAACGGAAATCGTTCGATCGATCACTGGGACCTGACGACGATGCTTTACGGTTGCGGCGGGAAAATTTATGTCGACGGGGCCGAGATTATGAGAGACGGGCGGTTTTTGGCCTCTGAGCTGGAGGTTCTCAATCGGGGATGGGCTTCCGTTCCGCCGGAAAAACGCCCATCTTACTGGCAGCATTATCCTTTCTCAGAAGATTGACGTTTTCCGGTTTTGGCGTGTTGCGGCACTTTGGCGCATCGTGCGGTTGGGGGAGCGTTGTTACCATTTGAGCGTTATCAAAATTTTTGGTTCCAATTCGCTGGACAGGGGGCGTCCCCGGGAGAGGATCATGACAAAATTTTCAAAAACCGTATTGGGCGTTTTGGCCGGGGCGATGCTGGGGGGCGCGCCGGTTGTATCGGCTCAGGCCGAAGGCTGGAAACAGGCCGGGGATATTCTCCTGCGCGGCCGGGCCGTCTGGTTCAAGCCGACGGAATCCTCGCACACGACCCGTCCGTCCGGGCTTGGCGGGGAAGCCGAAGTCAGTAACTCTCTCGTGCCGGAGCTGGATCTGACCTATTTCCTGACCGACAAGCTCGCTGTTGAGACCATTTTCGGCGTGACGCCGCACGATCTTGTCTTGAAACGTTCAACGCTCGGCGATGTCGATCTCGGGGATGTGTGGCTTTTGCCGGCGACGGTTACGCTCCAGTATCACTTCGACCCGATGACCTCGGCTCAGGTCAGTCCGTATGTCGGGGCCGGGCTGAACTATACCGTCTTTTTCGGGGAGGATGCTCCGGGCGCGCCAAGCTCGATCGCGGAGCGGATCCATCTCCAGAATTCTTTCGGGTTTGCCCTGCAGGCCGGGATCGATGTGCCGATCAAGGACAACTGGTTCTTTAACCTTGACGTCAAGCATGTCTGGCTGGATACGGATCTGCGGACGGATCTCGTCGGCGGCGGCAAAGTCGATGCCGATATCGATCTGAATCCGTTTGTCGTCGGGTTTGGCATCGGGTTCAGATTCTGATCCATTCCGCGCAAGCCGCATAAAGCCGGACATCAGGATTCGTCGGCCGTGTAGATCTCAAGTCTGGCACGCAGTTTGTTATAGTAGCCCGTTGCGCGGGCGATAAGCGCGAGGAGTTTGTCTTTGTCGGGCGCGTTGCGGCAGAGAAACTCGATCTCTTTGGCGAGTTTCGAGAACTCCTCCGCTCCGAGATCGGCGGCGACAGATTTGATCGCGTGGGAACATTCGGCAGTCGTGTAATAATCCTCTTTTTCTGCAGCTTCGCACATGGGCTTGAAACGATCCTCAAGGTCCTGAATCGCGGCGGAAGCGATCATGACCATTTGATCGGGATCTTCTTCCACAAGCAGGTCGAGGATCGGAATGCTTGAACCTGACGAAACCTGCACGGTCTGATCTCCGTCTTCCTTGAGGTGGGCGAGCCATTTTTCAAGAATGATGGTCAGATCTTCAAGCCGCAGCGGTTTGGAGAGGAAATCCTCCATACCGGCGTCCATGCAGCTTCTGCGGTGATCTTCAAGTGCGTAGGCCGTCAGAGCGACGATCGGCGGTCCTCCGTTCTCCTCATGATATTGTTTGATAATTCCGGCGGCCTGGAATCCTTCCATAACGGGCATACGCAAATCCATGAAAATCAGGTCGTAATCGTTGTGGGTGGCCAGATCAACGGCGATCTGGCCGTTCTCGGCGATATCATAGGTAATACCGAATTTTTTGAACATATTCGTGATCACAAAGCGGTTTGTCTCGACATCCTCGGCAAGCAGGATATGCGCCTTGAATTTGGGCAGTGTTATGGCGGTTTTTTCCGGTTGTTCGATCCGGGTGATGTCGGAATCGTCCGGTATAGGCAGGGACAGGAGGAACCAGAATTCTGTTCCGTTCTCCGATGTCTGATATCCGATTTCGCCGCCCATCATTTCAACGAGATATTTGCTGATGGACAGGCCCAGCCCCGTTCCGGTCAGGCAGCCTCCCAAAATCGTATCGGCCTGTGTGAACTTGTCGAAAATTTTGTCCTGAAAAAATTTCGGGATTCCCGGACCGGTATCAATGACCTTGAACAGAAGGACGGCCTCGCCGTGTTTTTCCGTTTCCAGGGAGACGTTGACATGGACGCTCCCTTGTTTGGTGAATTTGACGGCGTTGCTGATCAGGTTTGAGCAGACCTGGCGGATACGACCGCTATCGCCGACAACATATTCCGGTACATTCTCGGAGAGGGTTGCTACCATCTCCAGCCCTTTGGCCGTAGCAGTGCCTTTGAAAAGATCGACGCTTTCCGTGATCAGGGTTTTTACCGCGAGGATCTCGCGGGAGATTTTGAGTTTTCCGGCTTCGATTTTGGAGATATCAAGCACGTCATTGATAATGCGCAAAAGCCCTTCGCCGGATTGCTTGATAATGTCGGCATATTTACGCTGCTCGTCGTCCATCTTTGTATCGGTCAGGAGAATTGTGGTGCCAAGGATCCCGTTCATCGGTGTGCGGATTTCGTGACTGATATTGGCCAGAAACTCGGTCTTGGCACGGTTGGCGCTTTCGGCGTCTTCTCTGGCGCGTTCAAGGGCTTTCTGGATTTCCTTTTGATCGGAAATATCGCGCGCGATTGTTGAATATATCAGGCCTGTTTCGGGATCTTCATGCGCGATGATCAACTGGGACATGGGAATTTCCTTTCCGTCTCTGTTGATCATGACGGTCTCGCCCTGCCAGACTCCTTCGCGCTTTGCGGTGGGCAGTGCGACGTCCCGGATCATTTCGAAGCACCATTGCGGGTGCGATTTTCCGATGGTCCAGGTTTTCTGGGTCTTGTCAATGCCAAGGATTCTCCGTGCGCCCGGGTTGTGATACAGATTGTTCCGGTCTTTATCGGAGATTCCGATGAAGTCAGGGGTCAGTTCAAGAATGCGCAGGAGCCGGTTGTGTTTGGCCTCGATCTTTTTGCGGACGCTGATATCCTCGATAGATCCGGCCATTCTGACAGGATCGCCGTTTTCATTCCATACGGCCTGGCCGTGGGCATGGACCCAGACATATGTTCCGTCCGCGTGCCTTTGACGATTTTCGTTGTCGAAGGGAACCCGGTCTTTCAGGTGGCGGTTGAGCGCCGTCAAGAAGTCTTCGCGGTCGTCGGGATGAATAATGCTGATGACATAGTCGTATGTCAGCCTGGGCGCATCGCCGGTAAGCCCCAGGATTTCCCGGTAACGACCGGACCAGAAAATCTCCCCCGTCTCGACGTTCCAGTCGTACAGCCCGACCGAATGGGGCCCTTCCACCGCCAGACGGTAGCGCTCTTCGCTTTCCTTGATCTGTTTTTCGAGATTGATCCGCTCGGTAATGTCGTTGGAGATGTTCCCGGTTCCGATCAGTTCCCCGTTTGTGCTATAGATCGGGTATTTGCGTGTGAGAACGTAACGGGTTTCTCCGTCTGCCTGAATGACGGGTTCCTCACGCAGGATGATTTCTCCAGGCGGCAGGGTCTGTGCTGTGCGTTCATCGGCCATATAGCTTCTGACCGGCTCCTCGTCGGGAGAGATGCCGAAAATTTCGGAATCCGTCTTGCCGATCATTTCTTCCGGAGAATTATACCCGGCGGCTTTGGCGGAGGCGTAGTTTGTCGCGATAACGCGCAAATCCAGATCCTTGACCACGACGATGTCCTGGCTCTGGCGAATGACGGCCGCGTAAAGCTCCATCTCTTTCTCAAGCGCCACGCGGTCCGAGACATCGTGCATGACCGAATAAATCAATTTCCTGCCGTCGATATGGACCGGAGAAGGGTGAACCTCCATGTCACGGATCTGACCGTTCGCAAGACGGTGCTTGAAGTGAAACGGTTTGTTGACGCCCTTGAGGGCGTTGTCGAGTTTAAAGGCCTGTTCTTTATCGGTCATGATATTGATGTCATGCACCTTCATCTGACAAAGTTGCGTGTGCGGATAACCGTAAAATTCACAGGCTGCATTATTGGCGTCAATGATCCGTCCGTCTTCCGGGTCGATAAGCCATTGCAATGCCTTGTTTTGTTCGAAGACGCCTATATATCGTTCTTCAAGCGTTTTCCGGGCCTCGAAAACCTGCTGTTTTTCCGTTCTGAGCAGAGCGAAAACATAAAATAAAACGGCCGCGAGAATAATCAGGGACAGCAGGGAGACAAGGGAAATCAGGCGGAAAAGAGTCCTGTTGGTTTCGGTAAGATCCATCAGGACGAATATTTCACCGACATGATCTCCGCTCTTGTCGTACAAAGATTTTCTTGTGACGCGCCAGTCTTTTCCGGAAAACCGGATGGACCGGAAGTCACCATCGGCGCAGCCGGCATCGACAAGACATGGCAAATCGGTTGGAGGACTGCCGAAAGAGGTGTAAATAATCGCGTATTTCTTGAACAGATCCCAGTGCGCCTCGCGACCGAGCATTTTCATGCCCGATTCCCACCCATCGCGGTTCAGCTTGCTTTTCAGGATCGAGACAATAATTTCAACACCCGGGTCGGCGTGCATCCGTACCAGAATATCCTCGATCTCTTTTCCGAGTTCCATAAAGCCGAGCAACTTTCCATCGTCTCTGTCGTAGATTGGTTGAACGGCCCGTAATGTAAATGTGCCAAGAGGGCCAAGCTCAATCCCGATGGATTCTTCTCCGGTTTCCTGGGCCTCGATAGCCGTCGCCCTGTCAATGATGTCGCCGCGCCGCGCTGGTTGATGGACGCGCAAAAGATTCGTCCGGTCCGGCAAATCAAAATAGAAATGGGTAATATGATGTTCGTCCCGCAAATGCTCGAACAGAGCTCTGTTTTTTTCGAGCAGGGCCTCCCGGTCGCGATTCTTTAAGGCTTTTCGGATAAAGGAATCGTTCGCGGCGGTGTCCAGAAGCATGGACAGGGATGCAGATTGTTCGGCGAGAAGCGTCTCGAATTGCTCGATTTCTTCAGCGAGTCCTTCCTCGTCATAGCTCGTATAAATCTGCCGGTATCCGAAAGAGAGCGCGGAAGCAAAACCGAAAACCAAAATCACGAGCAAGGCCGAGAGCTTCAGCATGGCGGGAGTCAGAGCCTGTCTGACGGAGGTGGCCTCCATTTTTTATCCTTCCTGTCCGGCTCTCACAAAAGCAGTCAGCGTCACGTCGTCGTTATTGAGATCGTACTGATTTCTGGTGAACTGATCCAGAATATCACGGCAGACTCTCGAGGCCGCTGGAGGACGGGTTTCCGCAGGGAGGTTTTTCAGGCACATGTTGAGTAAACGCTCCCCGGGCAACATGCTGCCATATATGGAGGGTTCATGAATATGGCCCGGAGAAAAACATTCGATCAGGCCGTCCGTCAGGACGCAAAGCCCTTCATGCTCCTCAAGTTTTATATTTCCGCTCTGGTATGTGAAATCGTTTTCGCTGATGCCCATCGGCAGGCCGTTGCATGAGATGTCCTGCAGGGATTCGCTGTCCCCGCGCCGGTTGAACAGTTTCATCTCCGGAATGCCCGCGGCGGCGTATGTGATCTTCCCCGTTCCGGATTCAAACCGAAAGGCACCGCCGACACAGAAATTTCCGGGACGCAGGGAGTTGCAGAGCTCTGCGTTCAGATGGGTCAGATATTCGCCGGGATCCTGATGTCTGTTCTGGTCGCGCAGATTCTCGGAGATCGCCATGACCTCACATGTTTCGAGTGCGGCCTTGATGCCGTGGCCGGAGATGTCCATGATCGTGAAAAAGAAATCTCCGTTCTCGAGAGGCCAGACGGTCCAGAAATCCCCGCCGATATGAAAGGAGGGCCGGTGGATGATATGATGGTCGTATCCGGCGTTTCTGACGACGGGGGCGACATGGTCCTTGTCCGGGAGCATGTGTTCCATCAGACTTCTGGCAGTATTGAGATCGGAAAGGATCGCTTTGTCGAGCGCGCGCATATGCGAAAAGGTACTGGAAAATTCAAGATAAAACCGGATCCGGTTAATCACTTCCTGCTCGATGATGGGCTTCTCGAAATAATCGTTGACCCCCATTTTGTACAACTCGTCCATGTTGGCGCGGTTGTCTTCTCCGCTGATTACCAGAATGGGCGTGGTGAATTTATTGAGTTTCTGACGGATGCGCCGACAGGCTTCAAAGCCGTCGACGGTCGGCATGTAGAGATCGAGGAGGATAATATCCGGTCGGTAGTACACGGCTTTCCGAACGGCCTGAAGACCCTCTTTTGCCGTGAGGACCGTTCCTACGCCAAGGGTTTTGAGCATATGCTCGAAGCGTGCGCGGTAATAAGCGGTATCTTCGACGACCAGAGCGGTTTTGTTGGCGAAGGTCATGACAGGTCACCGTCTTCCGGGAAATGAACGTCCAATGCGAAAAAGGGAAGGCCCAGAGCGTTATGGATTTTTTCAGGTAGATCTTTGCCCGGAGCGGCTTCCATGTCGACAAATATTTCCTCGAAATCATCTTCCGGGCTGATCAGATAAAGTCCCGGACGCTTAAAGCGCTGGGCGCCGTTGGCGCAGGGAACGATACCAACTCCTTCTTTCGTGATGCGGGTGGTCCCTGAATCGGAAGTCACGATTCGGAAAAGGGAAAAAGGGCCGCTCGTCCAGAAACAGACATGCCCGTCCTGTGCATCCGAAAGACCGAGGACGAGGACTTTCCGGTCGATATGTGCGGGCAGAATACTGGAGGCCAAGGTCTTGATGGCTGCAAAGGCCGCGTCCGGATCGCAGATATCCGTGCGGGTTCGCATCTCTGCGGCCAGGCGTGAAATCAGCAAAATAGGAGTCATCCCCGTTTCCCGGAATGCGATCCCTGCTGCAAAATGGGGGTTGTCCGCAATGGTCGGGAAAGACTGGAAATACCATTCCGGAGAAAATTCCGGCTTCTTTGTATGGATATGATCTGCGATAATTTCGCGGGTCTGCGATCCGTAATAATGGATTTTGGCGGGGGCCTGTGTGTCATTCCGAACCCCGTTCCCTCCAATCGTTTCCGAGCCGAAAATCTCATAGCGCTGCACTTCCGGACGGACTCTTTCAAGCTCGCTGAGATAGAAATCAAGTTTCTCATGAAGGTTCTCCTTGGCCTGAAACATGCCAAGCTGGACTTTAAGCCGTGAGGCAAACTCATTGAAATTTACCGGCGAATGAAGAATTTCGTTCACATATTCAAAGAAATCGTCATCAAACTCATGGCCGCTTTTTTCATCGATCTGATACAGAACCGGGTAAACCTGCTTGTTGGAAGCGGTGCGCATCCGGGAAAGGCGGTCTTTGACGTTTTCGAACGGAATGTCCGAGAGAATGATGAGGGCCGCGGTGCTTGCGGGAAGACTTTCCAGGGACGGCGTATCTGCGGTGATCCTTTGAATGTTGGCGTAACCGAGATCTGTCAGGTGTCCGTTGATGATATTATACAGGACCTTGCTTGCGCTCATGATGGCGACGCTTTGGCTCTGAACGTCAAACGTGTCCTCGGGCTCCGCTCCTTTTTCCTTCAGGCGAATAGAGACGTTGCCCTTGTGACTGGCCTTGCGAAAGGAGTCCACCGTATGCAGCACATAATCAAGCCCCTTAATAAAAGCCTGATCGTTGTATTTCTCAACAAAATGACTGAATTTGAAGCCCGGTCCTTGATCTTCTATGGAGAGATCGACGCGTCCCGGCCCGATCCCGAGGCTGATGAACAGAGGCTTTTGGGCGTGCGCGGCATCGCTCAGGGCGTCTTCCACTTCTGAAAAGACCCTGGCGAATACATCCGCGTCTTTTTCCGCCGGAATTTCGACCTGAAGATTGCCGTGAATGATGGCGTTGGTCACGAGTTCCTGAGCTGCAATCTGAAACCGTTCGAGGATTTCCGTAGAAAAACTGAAACCGTCATCAAGAAAAGCCGAGAGGAGAGCCGTCCATTCGAGCGTGTAGGCGATTTTCGTGGAAAGAATCAGGTGACCGTCGCAGATTTTTGCGTGCCGCGCATTTCTGACTCGCGCGGCAAGCCCGGGCCAGTCGTTCGCCGCCAGATCAACGAGCAGAAAAGAGCGATAGGACGCGAGAGGAGCAAGAAATTTTGACGGGTCTTCCGGCGGGTCGACGAACGCCACTACGGCGCATGC
Source organism: Alphaproteobacteria bacterium (assembly GCA_028277665.1). Classification (GTDB taxonomy): domain Bacteria; phylum Pseudomonadota; class Alphaproteobacteria; order Micavibrionales; family Micavibrionaceae; genus JANQFU01. The sequence continues at coordinate 27,823 of JANQFU010000019.1, forward strand.
GGATGGGGATCCGGCGGGGGAAAGGGCGTCGAACGGAACAATGCGCACGTCCGGGTCTTTGAATCCGGCCATATCAAGACCGTCTCGAAAGCTTTCCAAGATGTCGGAGGGGTGCGCCGTTGCGCTGGACTCGAGAATATAAAATTCCGGATTTATGACTATTCCTCCGAGGTCACAACTTTGATCTGACGGTCAATGCTCGTGATGTCGAAGACACGTTTGACCTGCCCCTGCGGGTTCCGGATTGTCATAGTGCCGCCATTTCTGGAAACGATTTTTTGCGCGAGGAACAGCATGCCAATCCCTGCCGAATCGATCATCTCCAGTTTTGAAAGATCGAAAACGATTCGCCTTTTTTCTGTTTCCAGAGAACTGACAATTTCGTTAAAGAGCGTATGATCCTTGAAGCTCAGCTTTTCCTTCAGGGAAAAGACAATGGATTCTTTACTCTCTTGTCTGTCTATTTGCATTCCGTCTCTCCATGTCGTCCATGTGTAATGTTAGTGTAAAGCGGCAGGGAACACGATCCGGACTGTGTTTCCACAGGCCTAGAATGAACCAGTTCAGAGCCCCGCGCCAGAGGGAGGAACACATACGCATTCCATCCTTTCCGCGTTCTAGGGTCCATACTCACAGGTATCGTCCAATTCTGTTGAAAGAAAACGGCACAGATACCAGAAAAGCAGACGCAGGACGTGTTATTCCACTTTCAAGTCTGCTTGACGCC
>JANQFU010000069.1 GCA_028277665.1 Alphaproteobacteria bacterium
CTCCTTGTGAATCAAATACATCTCATTGAATCACAAAGAAATCAGTCTGTGAATCCGGAAAATTAGCTCGTTAGACGAGTTTGAGGACACTCCCTAGCAAAGCCCCCTATAATGATTCTGAATATCGGCGACAGCACCGTCTTCAATCACAAAATGATCGTCATCCTCAACGCCAAAATCAGAGATCTATGCTATGCTTGAAGCATGGTAGATCGCGGTGATCCAGTATTTTCAACTCTCTGGATCCCGGCTCTGATCGGAAACCCTGTATTTATCCGATATTCACCCGGATTTGCCGCCGTGATGCTTTTTCATCTTGAATGCAGGGCGTGAATAGTCTTTGTTATGGTGTGCCTGTGCGTGCCGTCAGGCGCGGCAGGGTGTATAGTATATCCATCTCTCAAAACAACAGAGGACACAAAAATGTCGAACGAGGCAGTCAAACAAACGCAGATTAAACCCGGCTCCGGCTCCATGGGCGCAACAGCGACCACGACGACCGCGACGACAACGGGCACGATCACGTTGACGCTGCCCGACGGTTCGGCCCGCGATTACGATGCCGGAACGACCGGACAGGACGTCGCCGAATCGATCGCGAAATCTCTGGCCAAAGCCGCGGTCGCGATCGAGGTGGACGGCAAAAGGCTGGATCTTTCTCGCCCGCTGACAAATGGCGGACAAACGCGCATCATCAAAAGGGAAGACCCGGAAGGTCTGGAGTTGATCCGTCACGATGCCGCGCACGTCATGGCTCAAGCCGTGCAGGAGCTCTATCCCGGCACGCAGGTCACCATCGGCCCGGCGATCGAAAACGGGTTTTACTATGACTTCGGGCGCAAGGAGCCTTTCACGACCGACGACCTCGCCGCCATCGAAAAGCGGATGCACGAGATTGTCGACCGCGGCGCGCCGTTCGTTCGTGAAGAATGGGACAGGAACGAAGCCATTGCCTATTTCAAAGGCGTTGGCGAAATGTTCAAGGCCGAGTTGATCGAAGATCTTCCGGAGGCCGAGACGATCAGCATCTATTCGCAAGGCGAATGGAAAGATCTGTGCCGCGGGCCGCATATGCCCACGACGGCGCATGTCGGACATGCGTTCAAACTCATGAGCGTTGCCGGAGCCTACTGGCGCGGCGATTCGACGAAAGCCATGCTGAACCGGATCTACGGGACGGCCTGGCGGACTGAAAAAGAGCTGAACGCCTACCTCACACAGCTTGAAGAAGCCGAGAAGCGCGATCACCGCAAACTCGGCCGGGAAATGGATTTGTTCCACTTCCAGGACGAAGCCCCCGGGCAGGTCTTCTGGCATCCGAACGGCTGGACGGTCTATACGGCGTTGATGGATTATATGCGCAAAAAAGTCCAAAAGCATGATTACGTCGAAGTCAACACGCCCCAGCTTCTGGACGCGCGCTTCTGGAAAGCCTCCGGGCACTGGGACAAATACCGCGAGAACATGTTCGTTTTTCAGGACGAAGAAACCAGCGAACATCCCTTCGCCCTGAAGCCGATGAGCTGTCCCGGCAACGCCCAGCTTTATAACTACGGGCTGAAATCCTACCGTGATCTGCCGCTGCGTATGGCCGAATTCGGCCGCGTCTTCCGGCAGGAGCCCTCCGGCGCGCGTCACGGCCTGATGCGGGTACAGGCGTTCACGCAGGACGATGCGCATATCTTCTGTACCGACGAACAGCTGGAAAACGAAGTTGTCGCGATGTGCGATCTTGTCAAAGAGGTCTACACGGATCTCGGCATGGCCGACGACATCACGGTCAACTTCTCGACACGGCCGGATCAGCGGATCGGATCGGACGAAGACTGGGACCGCGCGGAAGGCGCGCTCCGCAAAGTTCTCGACCGGATCGGGATGAAATGGGTCTTAAACCCCGGGGACGGCGCGTTCTACGCCCCCAAGCTCGACTTCATCCTGACGGACGCCATCGGGCGGCAATGGCAATGCGGAACGGTCCAGGTCGACATGAACATGCCTACGCGCCTCGACATGTCCTTCGTCGGGGAAGACGGCGAGCGTCACCGCCCCCACATGATCCACCGGGCGATCCTCGGATCGGTCGAGCGGTTTATCGGCGTGATGATCGAGCACTATGCCGGGAAATTTCCGCTCTGGCTCGCGCCGGTTCAATGCGTGGTCGCGACGATCACGGATGAAGCCGACGATTACGCCAAAGACGCCCTGAAAGCACTCCGGGAAGCGGGCCTGCGCGCCGAAATCGACACGCGGAACGAGAAGATCAACTACAAAGTCCGTGAGCACTCGGTCAACAAAGTGCCGGTCCTGTTCGTCGTCGGGGCCCGCGAAGCGGAAAGCCGCAGCGTCGCCATTCGCCGTCTCGGAGAAAAAGACCAGCCGGTCATGGATCTTGAAACGGCCATCGCCGATCTCAAGGACCGCTGCCGCGCTCCGTGTTAATATTACACACTAATCTTAAGGCCTTGGGGACACAATGAATTTATTGTGTCCCCAATGTCATTGAAAAGATGGCGCGAGACAAGTGTGGAGGTCAGTCTCTAAACTGATCTTAATAAATGCGCGTGCATCGCAGGCGCGGATCTTTTTGGGCACGCGCCGGAAATACGGTCAGAAGTTTTGATTTTTAGTTGGAACTTTGTTTGTTTCCAACAGCCTGTTCGCGTTCTTGAGTTTTGGAAATGGTGCCGGGTGAGGGATTTGAACCCCCGGCCTTCGGTTTACAAAACCGCTGCACTACCACTGTGCTAACCCGGCGAACCGGGGATGTTATACATTCGCCATACCTGTTCTGCAAGTTTAAAACGCCCCAAAAAGCTTTATTCCGCAGAGGATTCCGGATAAACTGCTGACAGGCGTGTTTTGAAAATGATCCTCTTCATTTCGAGGCGCGGTTTTTTTCTGGCATCCTCTGCCCCCAATATCGTATAGACATATGCGCATTATTCAGAATTCGGGAACAGAATCTTGAGCGAGCAAAAACAGGAAGGGTCCGACGACGCCGCCATCGGCTGGGTTTTTATCGGCGGTGTTGTCGCGGTTGTCCTCTGGCTGGTCTGGTACAATTACGAGTACGAGATCAAAGGCCTTGTCCGCTGGACGCGCTGGCTGGAAATGAAACTTGTCGGTCTTGTCATGGGGCCGGACTACGAACTCGTCTATAACGGGCAAAATTACAACTATGCCAACGTTATCGAGTACGCGCAGAACATCGATTACCAGAATATTTCAAATGAGGCTCTTGGCGTCATCAATTATTTTGCCATGACTCCTCTTCAGATTCCTTTTATCGTCATTCTTGCCGCATGTGCCGTCTGGGCTGTGTTCAAGGGTCCACGCTCCTATTACCGCCGGAAACTCGATCTCGAATATCTGATCAAGGTCCAGTCGAAAATTTTCCCGGTCGTCAAACCTTTTGTAACCTTTGATCCCTCGAAACAGCCGACCCGCCCGCCCGGAGCTCCCGTTCCGGCCGAATTGCCGCCCTTTGCGGAAGCTCTTGGTCCGGAAGAGTGGCTCGCCTACTATCAGATCCCCATTCCTGATGGAAAGATTGACCGTGATGCCGCCCGGCAAGCTTTTTCTCTCCAGCTCGGAGGACGCTGGACCGGGCCGTTTAAACTCAAGCCATACAAACAGATTCTTCTGGCGGCTTTTTGTCTTAAAGCCACGCGCAAGCGGAAAGAATCTGACGATATGCTCGGCCGTCTTGCCTCCTGCTGGACGATAGAGAAAGGGTTGCGGCTCAGAACAGACAGAAAACTGCTGAAGGACGCCCAGGCGGTTTTAAAAGATAAGGAGATCGCAGCAAAAGCTCTGACAAACGCAAACCAGCATGCTTTTCAGACGACAGCGCTTATGCGTGCGCTTGTGACGGCACGGGAAGAAGGCGGGGTTTTATCTCCTTCGCAATTTGTCTGGCTGCGCGCCTATGACCGGACGTTGTGGTATCCGCTGAACAATCTCGGGCGGCAGGCTTTTCATATGGAAGGGCTTGGCGCGATGGCTCATTTCAAAGCCGAGAAAATGACGATGCGTCCCATTCCAAAGGCCAAAGTCGAGGATGCTATCGATTCAGTTATCAATTACATGGAGTCCGACCGGGCGCGGCCGGTTCCCAAGCTCGATTATTCGAAGAGCAAGTCCCGCGGAATCAAAAAAGTCAAAAAAACATCAAAACCCCAAAAATCGCAATTTTCTCAGGGAAAGGCTGCAAATCATGCTACATAGACATCCCCGGAACAGCGCGCGCGTCATTGACGGCAAGCTTGTTTTATCGTTTCCAAATGCGCTTTCACCCGTCCTTTGGCAGTTTGATTTATGCCAGGTCAAGGCTTCAGCGCTGGAAGTCCTGAAATCGGGAGAGAAGGGCGATGCCTGCTTTTTGCAGCTTCGTACGGCTCGTGGCGAAACCCAGAAAATCGCCGAGTTTGAAACGATGGAGGAAGGCCGGGGCGCGCTTTTAATCGTTTCCCGCGCCATGGAAAAGGCCCGTGGACGAATTCGTTGCCGGCCGGAGTCCGATAATAATGCTTCTTCTGCAGCCGCTGCTCCCCGGCACGGGTTCTGGGGCGGCTTTCTACGTTTTCTCGGGGTTCTTGCAGGGCTTTTCCTGATCTGGCTTCTGGTTTCGTATCTGTACTCTTTGTATTACACGCCGCAAATCAGCGCAGAGATGCTCGGGCGCTCCTCTTCGCAGTCGGAATCGTCTTACAGGGGCGGCCCTGCATTTCCGGGAGCAGGAAACGGAGAGGCCGGCGTTCCGATGGATGCGGATGCGTTTTTAATGAATAACAGATAACCGCAGAATTTTAGAGGCCGTATCTCATGGCGATCGACCAGAGAAAATACGAACGCAAATTTAAGGATATCCTGAGAGATACCCGTCCGCTCTGGATGCGGATGGCAGACTGGTTTATGGACGTCAACAATTCGGTCGCGATGCTGGCCATGCTTGCGGGCGGGCTCTATTTTGTTGATGCTTTTCAAGTTGTTGCCGATATCGTTCTTTTGACCGGTCTGGGCTATGTCTGGTGGCTGGCCACACGGGACAGGTCGATCGCCTTCAAACTTCCGATGGGATCTCCTTTTACCGACAAAAACGACAAGGGACCGGGCCGCGACGGAACGCCGGGCGGGATTCTTTATCTCGGAAATATCAAAGATACGAACGAGGAAATGTGGTTTACAAACGCCGATGCGCGAACCCATATCCTGTATCTCGGGACGACCGGGGCCGGGAAGACCGAGGGACTGAAATCGATGGTCACAAATGCGATGACCTGGGGATCGGGTTTTGTCTATGTCGACGGGAAAGCCGATACGGATTTGTGGTCTTCCCTGTCGTCTCTCGTACGCCGCTTCGGACGGGACGACGATCTTCTGGTGCTGAATTATATGACCGGAAACTCGGATGCCAAGGCGCCCTCAAACACGATGAACCCGTTTTCCAGCGGCTCCGCATCCTATCTGACCCAGCTTCTTGTCGGGTTGATGGCGGAGGCCGAGGGAGACAACGCGATGTGGAAAGAGCGGGCCGTGGCCCTCATCTCCTCCATTATGCCGTGTCTGACCTGGAAGCGGGATCATCAGGATATGCCGCTTTCCGTCTCGACGATCAAAAAATATCTGGAGCTGAAACCGATTATCCGTCTCTCCCGCGAGGAAGCGATTCCCGAGAAAATCCGCTCCGGGATTCAGGGATATCTCGGGACGTTGCCGGGTTATATGGAGGAAGCCTTCGACGATAATGGAGAGTTGAAGCCGCCGAATCCGAACCTCCCGCCGGTCGATTTTAATACGATTTCAAACCAGCACGGTTATCTGTCCATGCAGTTTACCCGGTCCCTGCAATCTCTCGGGGACGAATACGGGTATATTTTCGATACGCAGGCCGCCGATATCGATATGGTGGATGTCGTTTTGAACCGCCGGGTTCTTGTCGTTCTGATTCCCGCGCTTGAGAAATCCGGAGACGAGATCGCCAATCTCGGGAAAATTATTGCCGCGACGATGAAAGGGATGATGGGCTCGACTCTGGGGGCTACTGTTGAGGGGGAATCCTCCGCCGTGATCGAGAACAAACCGACCCGGGCCGCGACGCCCTTCATGACGGTTTTTGACGAGGTCGGGTATTATACCGCGCAGGGGATGGCTGTCATGGCCGCACAGGCCCGGTCTCTCGGGTTTTGCCTGATCTTTTCCGGTCAGGATTTGCCCGCGATGAAAAAGCGCGTGAAGGAAGAGGCCAATTCCATTACGGCGAACTGTAACATCAAGATTTTCGGGAAACTCGAAGATCCGACCGAGACGAAAGAATTCTTCGACAAGACCGTGGGGACCGCGATCGTGATGGAAGTCCAGAGCTACCAGGTTCAGGGTGGTGTGACGGATTCCTATTTCGATACCCAGAGCGCTCAGGTTCAACTTCGCCCGCGCGCGAGTTATGACGGTCTGAAATCCTTCAAAGAGGGCGAGGCGACGGTCTGTTTCGGCGACCGGATCATGGACGCGACAATGTTTTATTCCAACCCGGGCGATGCAAAGGCGATGCGTGTGACGCGCTTCATGGAACTTGCGCCGCCGGACGATAACGTCGTCAAACACGCACCGAGCATCACCAAGCTCCGCGACCTGATGGTTCACAAGACCTGGACCGCTGAAAAGGCTGATGTCGCGATCGAGACGGACCCTTTCATTCGGGCCATGGCAGACGGATTCTCTTTCGGGGAGGGCCGGGACAATGTGTCTCCGCTTGAGCAGGGCATTCTGGCCGTTACGACGATTTATGCGAACGCAAATCCCGAAGAGATGCAAAAACCGCCGCGCCAGACGGCCCTTTCCGCGTCTGCTCCGGCAGCAGCGCCCGCCGCGGCCTCCGCTGCAGAAGCAGAATTGTCCCCTTCGTCCGAACAGCCCGTTTCTTCTTCCTCCGCCCCGGCAGAACCGCAAACAAAACCGGCTGAACCTCCGCCGCCACCCGCTCAGGAGGTTCCCCTTATTACGGAGCTGGCCGGAAAGCTCCTCGGAGATGCCGGCCGGAAAGCGCATGATTTTATTTTCGGGAAAACGTCTGGAGCTGGAGATAAAAAACATGAAGATTAAATTTTTCTGGGGTTTATTCCCCACCGCTTGCGGCAACAAATCCAAAAGGGACAAATCCAAAAGGGACACAATAAATTTACTGTGTCCCCCGTGCGATCTTCCGCCTCCCGGGGCGGAGTCCGGGAATGTCTTTTTGATTATTACGCTCGGGATCGTCATGTTTGCCGCGCTCATGTTTACCGTCTCCCGCGGGACAAATGAAAGTCCGTCGAAAGTTTCCGACAAACAGTCCTCTCTGTCTGCTGCAAATATCGTAACCTATGCGAACACGATGGAACGCGGGGTCGCGCGTCTCCTGCGGAATGGAGTTTCAGAAAACAGTCTGTCTTTCGAGACCGGAAGTTTGAGCGGTTATGCGCATGCCGCCTGTAGTGATGATGAATGCCGGGTATTTTCAAAGGTCGGCGGCGGAATTACCTACCAGATTCCGGATACGTTCTGGTTCGATTCGACCAAAAACAGCGAGAATTTATACGGGGAATGGTATTTTCCGTCCGGCGTTTGCGTACAGGATGTTGGCGGCGAGGACGCTTCAAATTGTGAGAGCGACAGCATTAGCAATGAGGACTTGATTGCCGTCCTTCCGTGGGTTCGCAAGGAGGTCTGCGAAAACATCAATGACGATGCCGGGATCACCGATATTCCTCAGGACGCGGGCAACGCATGGGCCGGGACGGATCCGAAATATCAAGGCAGCTTCTCGGACGGTCACCGGATCGGGGATAGCGGCGGCGTGCTCGACGGGCATACAATCGGATGCTTCAAGGGCGGAAATTCTTCGCCAAACGGCGGGTATCATGTCTACAAAGTCTTGCTCGCCCGGTAATAAGCGGTAGAATCTATAATCGCTTGAGCAAATAATTGTACTGTCCCAAAAATTGGTTATAAGCCTCCGCCTTTAGGCGGAAAGAGGCTTTAGCTGTTACTATTTATCTGTCAGCACGGGCTTCGGAACGGGTCCTCTGCCTTCGCAGAGGATAATAATTCTGTTCTTTTTCAATGAGTTGCGTCTTTTACGTCCGCCCTTTCAAGAGTGAAGTGCACGGGGAGGGGATTTAGAGCGGAGCGTGCCGTGGAATCGTTCTTGGGGCGTGTTAAAATCGAGCACTTTTCTTGGTCTGTTGTTGATGAGAGTCTCGATTTTGTCAAGAGCTTCGTCGGTCAGTTTGTCGAGCGGCATATTTTTCGGCAGATACTGGCGCACCAATCCGTTGGTATGTTCGTTCAGGCCGCGCTGCCAGGAATGGTATGGTTTGGCGAAGAAGAAGGCGGCCTCAAGGTTCATGGCGACATTCCTGTGTCCGGCGAATTCCTTGCCATTATCGGCTGTTAAGGTGAGGACGCGGTCCTTGAATGCCGTCAGGCGTTTTTTGAGGGCGGCTGTGACGGCCTGCGCGGTTTTGCCGGGCACTTTGGCGAGCACGGTGTATTTGGTGACGCGTTCGACGGCGCTCACGATCACGCCTTTATGATCCGCGCCGATGATCGTATCCAGTTCCCAGTCTCCGATGCGGGCCTTTTCATCAACAATTCCAGGGCGCTGCTCGATGTCCACCCGTCCGGGGATCAGGCCGCGCCCGGCGTCTTTTGAGACGCGGCGGTTATATTTCCTCCCGCCATGTCGCAGATGCTTGTACAGGCCTCCGCCGGCCTGGCGGTCCGCCCGGATGTGCTGATAGATCCGTTCATGAGAGATCCGGATGCCGTCCGTTTTGCGCAAGCGTCCCGATATCTGGACGGGGGACCACTGCAAAGCCAGACCTTCCTCAACACGATCAAGGGTTTGCTTTGTGACGTGCAGGGGTCGGGCGCTGGCCGCATGCCGCCGGGCCGCAGCCTTTTTCTGCGCGATCTCGAAGTGATAGTCTGAACCGCCGTTCCGCGCGATCTCCCGCCGGATCGTCGAGGCATCGTGCCCCAACTCTCGCGCGATCGCAGGCTTGCTCATTCCGCTTTGCACAAGCCCGTAAATCTGGCAACGTTCTTCTGCGGTGAGGTGGGTATAGGGCTTTGTGGCCATCTGGTAATCTCCTTGTCTGAACCACAAAAAGATTACCTCCGGCACGCTCCGCTCTAAATCCCCTCCCCGTGCACTTCACTCTTGAAAGGGCGG
>JANQFU010000036.1 GCA_028277665.1 Alphaproteobacteria bacterium
AGTGATATGCCGCACATGGCCGGGCTCGTCGCCTTCCCAGATAATCGCCGTCTGTCCGCTTTTGGCCGGAAGATGCCGGTCCACACAGTTGTAACAGGCATTCAACTCACCGTCTTCATACCACTTGATCGAGACGGGTTTCTGAAAAGACGTCTGTTTGACTTTTGCGCGCGAGTACGGCTTGAACCAGTTCAGGCGCTGCCCGGCCTCAAACCAGAACGAGACCGGGTCTTCAACCGAGCGTTTATAAAGACTGGTGTAAGCGTCCGGAAGGATTTTGCCTTCGGCACTGATGTCGCGGCCCTGTCTGAAGACTTCGAAATCAGTGAATTTTTGCGCTTGCCGTGCCATCGTTCGCCTCATTTTCTGGTTATATCCGGGGACGAACCGCTATTCGTAGCACAGAATTTCGGGAAAAAGGGAGTCTTTTTGAAAAAGGGCTTATTGCTCCATATGCCGCCTAAGATCCATTTTCTCATGCAAAACGCGAGAAATTTGCACTTGATGACCAACAATCCGGTAAACAGCAAAGTGACAGCCTGTACGATAAACACGATGGCTCGCAGAGATATCCGGGCGTTTGCATCCGATTCGGGATTAACGGCGAGCTTCCGCAACCCGTCATAAAGAAGTTCTGCATATTTTTTGCGCTGCGCTTCTCCCCATTTTTCAAGCGTATAGATCTGTATGTCTTCGAGATCCCTCCGCGCCAAAGGAGAGAGAATAAGAGAAAATTCAGGCTGTGACATCGGCATTCGGCTTCTCGCCTGCCTCAAAACGTTGTATGGCATTGGTTTCGATTTCCGCCATCAAGGCGTCACCTAAAAACATGCCTTCGCCACGGTCAAGCTGCACATCCCCTGCACGTACGGCAGCCCGCAGAATAGACAACCTGTTTTGCTCCTGCGCCATTCGTCGAATGGCGTCGCGCACAACCTCGGCAGCACTGCCATAAGCACCACAAGCGATTTGTTCTCGAATAAAAGCCTCCAGTTTCGGGGGAATATCAACATGCATCGCACACTCCATATGTACATATCCAATACATTTATTGTATAGAATGAATACAAAGCACGAAAGTTCTATATCCTCTTGATGAGATGCTTCTCCTGTGCCTTTGCGGCGTTATCGCAGGGGCGGAAAGTTTTTCAGGCATTGTTGATTATGGGGAAGAGAAGCTGGATTTTCTGCGCACTCTTCTTCCCTACGCGCATGGCATTCCGGCGCATGACACGTTGAACGACCTTTTCCGTGCCCTTGATCCGGATCCCAGGCTCATGGCCCGCTGTATTCGCGGGCATTGGGGGATCGAAAACGCGTTGCACTGGGTGCTGGATGTGACTTTTGACGAGGACCGTTGCCGCGTCCGGAAGGATAACGCCCCTCACATACAGGCAGTCCTCAAACGACGTGCGATTAATCTTATTAATAAAAACAAGGGGAAAAGCTCAATAGCCAGCATCAGGCAACGCGCAGGATGGGGCAATGACGCCATGATCCGCATTATTTCTTCATGACTTTACATACTCAAGCGATTCCTCTGGCCCTAAACATCCTCATCGAAAACACGGAGAATTTCGTCCGACATCTCTTCAGCGGTTTCCAGGACCCCGACATTCGCCTTGTAAGCCGTCTCGGCGAGTTTGAGACTGACGGTTTCTTCGGCCAGATTGACATCCGGTGCGGCAACAAGCCCGTCTTCATTGGCAAAAGGCGAATCCGGATCATAGGCCGGAACATAGCCGGGCTCTTTTGCCACAATCTGCGCCCGGACCGTCCCGTCCTGACCGGCGGTCTGTTCAACGGCCAGAGCACGGTAAGGCGCATTTTCCGTCTGCTTGTCGGCCTCTAATGCACCGGTTGTCTGCAGATTGGCAATATTGGACGCGCCGGCTTCCGCACGTTTAGATGCGGCCAGCAACCCGGATAACGCGGATGAAATTACTCCAATCATATTTCCATTTTAGCATGAAACCCGCTACAATGGGGAAAACTCTTTTGTCACATGAAAGAACAGCAATATGACCGATACCAAAGCGCCGATCCGCCATATCGCGGCATTTATCATTATGGCAGGCTTTCTTTGCGCCTTCGCCGGAATATCTCACGCAGATCCGAAACCCTCCATATTTTTCTGGGGCCCGGATCACTGGGACGAACCGCAGTTCCGGCCCTATTTTCATGCTCCAAAAGACACAATCGACCGCCAGTGGCACGAAAGCGATCTGGATCCGTCAGACTGGTTGTTTCAGGGCGAAACCGGGGTAGAGATCATCAAAGGGCTGTATGCGAATGACGTTCTGACGGGCCAGTACATAAAAAAAGACATTCCCGTTCTGGAAGTCGGACCGATCTTTTACCGTCTCGGAGACCGTGACAAACGGCGCGTAACCGCGCTTGTCGATCAGGTCTTTCAGGTCACGGACCAGAAAGAGAACGGCCTGTTTTACCTCAATGACTGGGAAACAAAAGAAACCATCGGCGTTTACACGAAACACGGCCTGCAGCTTCGCTAGCAGGCTGCTGAAACCTCGGTAAAAATTCCTTTTCCGTCATCTCCTGTGAGATGTATAGGCTGGAGTGAGCGGCAAATAAAACGCCGCCACGAAATTGATTCCGCCGATTTTTTTATGCCCGAATCCCCGTTTTTCAAAAGAGTGTTTTTTGCCGGAAAATTTTAACGTTTTCTTCAGCTTTTCCGGGCATGATAAAGACATTATGGAATAGAAAGAGACGAAAAAGTCACGGAAAAGTGAGGTGTGGAATGCAGATAAGCGCGAAAGAACTGATGGATATGCTGCAACTGGATTTTCCGGTTTATCCCGGCATCTGCAAGCGCATCCCGATCCGCAACCCGCGCGAAGGCGCGAGCTATACGATCGTGATCGACTGGCGCGACAAAAGCCAGATCGTCATTGAAATCAAGCCGGGTCTCGTGAACCGGGAGCTGACAAAAGAGGAAATGAAAAAAGTCCCGGTCATGCTTCAGGCCCCGACCCGCATCGTCGCGCGCGTCGCCTCAAACGAAGACGAAGACAAAAACGAGGAAAGCAAAAGCGCCTGAAGAACAACGACGGACAAAACGGACGGATAGAAGAGGAGTATAGAACATGGCAACAGAGATAGGCACAAGCACGGCACAACTGGGCTCCGCGTTTGGAAACACGGCAACACTTCCCGGATTAGGAGGTTTTGTATGCGAAATAGGCGATGCACAAATTTGTGGTGCAACAGTATCCGAAAGAAATGATGTCAAACTAGCCTTAACAACAGTCGGCGGACTCATCAGGCAAGGAACGGGAGAGCCTTCCATACTGGCAAGAGCGACACATTCAGATATCGAGGTTGCCCCCCCCGGAGGACGTCCATTAACAGAGACTGATTTTGCCGCCTCAAACTCAACTTGGCGTCCCGGCATTAATCCGGCCCCTGTATAAAAAATGTAATCGCCAAAAATCACCGGGACACGGAACACACCGTGTCCCGGTTCACATGAGGACTATACGCCGGGCAAAAGACCTGCTATGCCGGAAACATGACAGATCCTCAAAAACACAATGATGACGATAAAATCGTCTCGCTGGCCGGGCACAGGAACCGCCGCCCTGCAGACCCGCTCATCAAGCTCCCGCCCCTGACGAAAAGCGTGATCGCGGCTTTTCTGGGCATTCACCTGATTGTCCACGTCTTCCTGCCGGAGAGCCTGCAATACTGGCTGATCGTCCATTTCGGTTTCATTCCGGCCGCGTATACCGGCGGGATCGACCTCCCGCTCTGGAGCAAAATCGCCGCGCCCGTTTCGTATATGCTCCTCCACGGAAGCTGGCCGCATGTCATTATGAATGGCGTCATGCTCGCCGCATTCGGCAGCGGAACGGAACGCTGGCTCGGCGCAAAGAAAATGGCGTATCTGATGATCGGCAGCGGTCTGCTCGCCGCCACGCTGCACGGTATTTTCCATCCCTACGGCGGAGAACCCGTCATCGGCGCATCCGGCGGGATCAGCGGCCTGTTCGCGGGCGCGCTCGCGATGATGTACACCTCAAGACACACCGGAACGGTCAACACGCGGATGCTTCTTCCGGCGATTATCGTCTGGCTTCTCGTCTCCGTCGGATTCGGCATGATGGGCGGACCGGACGGCGGCAGCATCGCCTGGATCGCCCATATCGGCGGCTTCCTCGGCGGCTTCGCCCTCCTGCGCCTGATGAAGATGATGTAGTATACCGTTTCGCATTCAATAAATGAGAAACGGTATCAGGGTCGCGACGGCGACCCCGCGCGAAAGCGCGAAGGCTGCGTGCCGTTTGAACGCCCAATTCTCATTCATTGAATGAGAATTGGTATAAACGACTACAACACATCCGGCGCGAACAAGGACGGGCGTCGATACCCGATCCGGATCGCGGCGGTCCCGTCCTGAATCTGACCGGTCTCGTCACCGTCCGCCTCCGTGTAACGCCGCGGGAAATCCCAGACGATCGTATTGAAACTCCCATGCGGCTCCGCGACTGGCGCCCAGCGCGCATAGATCCGCCCGGTCTCCCGGCAGACCCAGACCTTCCCGGCAGGGGCTTCCGCCGCCTGTGAAAGGCGGTGCTGGACGGCGTCCTCGCCCTGCCCGGTTTTCTCTTCAAGCACCGCCCAGAGTTTATAAAGGTCCGGCGTCGGACCCAGTTCTTCGGCGCGGCGCAGATAGGCCCGCGCTTCCCCCCAGAACCCGAGATCGAACGCCGCCCGCGCGGCAGCAGCCTGCGCGAGGTAACTGTCCGGACGAACGGCGACAAGGCGCTCGTACCAGTGCATCCGCTTCGACTGGCCCGGACGGTACTTTTTCTCGTTCGGCGCGAGTTGTTCCCAGAACGCCAGCAGTTCCGGATGGCCCCGCACCTTCCAGACGCGCTCGATCACGGAAACCGCCTTGCGGCGTTTTTTCTTCGAAACCAGAAGCCCGATATACCGGATCGCGACAGGCAGATAATCCGGCGCAAGCTTCCACGCCGCCTCGATATGGGTCTCGGGCTGCCGGGACGAGACAAGGATCGGCAGATCATCGGCAATGGCGAGATGCAAAACGGCTTTTTCGATCCGGCCCTCATCCTTGTCGACGGCCTTATGCCGAAGCGCTTTTTCGAGCGTCGCCAGCGCGCTTTCCCATTCCCGCAAACTAAGCTGGAGCTGATACGTGGTCCGCAGGAGCCAGCCCTGTTTGGGATGACGCGCCAGCGCCGCGCAGGCATGGCCGAGCGCCGAAGCCCGGTCCCCCTCATCCAGTGCGGACACCATCATCCCGCGCAAACCGAGCATCGCCGTATCCTTGTCCTGCATCAGGGCATCGAAATTCCGGCGCGCGCCGGCATGATCCCCGTCGATCCGGCCGGCCTGCGCCTCAATCAAAAGCGCCATCGGACCGGCATCGGGCAGATAATCCGCAATCTCCTGCGCCGCACGGCGGGCGGCGGAGGAATCGCCGCAGGCCAAAGCGCTCATGCCGCGTGACAAAGCCCGAAAACCACGCGCCGCCAGACGTTTTCGCCGGAACGCCAGCGCCCGCCGGGGCAGGGAAAAAAACAGCGAAAGCAGCCGGAACGCAAGGAACAGAACAAAAAGCGCAAGAATAAGAAGAACAAGAAAAAACCCGACATGAACGGTAATATCGTAGCCGAGCCACGAGATCCCGATCGTCCCCGGACGCTGGGCGACCCAGACCCCGCCGAAGACCAGAGCCGCGAGGCAGGCGAAATAGAAAAGCGCTTTAATCAAATAATCGCCCCTGTTAAAACGATGTCATTCCCCGTCCGGCCCGCCGGCCGCGGAAACAGCGTCTTCAAGCCCGGCAGGCAGGGAAATCCCGGCCGGTTTATAAATGCTGACCCCGGACGCCGGATCCCGGACCATCTGTCCGCCGGGCAAAATCCCGCCCGCCAGAAAGAGGTCGATCATTTGTCTGGCGTCCTGAACCTGCATTGTCTCTTGCGCCTTCGCCATAAAGGGTTTCAGGAGATCCGCTTCCGGCCCGCTCATCTGTTCCAGCTCACCGAGCGCAGAGGCAATATCGCCCTGTTCAAGCAAATGATCGACTTTCGCGACTTTCGCCTGCGTATCCGTCCCGGTCACAAGCTCGCCGTCCTTGCTGACCTGTAAAACCTCGTTCAGGCGGGCTTTGGCCTTATCCTTGATCGAAACGTCTTCGCCCTGCAGCGACGCCATGACCGCATCCCCGGCCAGCGTTTTAAACTCTTTGGACAACCCTTCCGGCGTTAGAACCCCGCTCTGCGCATGCGGCGCCAGACGAACGAGCGCCCCCCGCAAAGCCGTATTTTCTTCCGGAACGATTTTCAAAAGGACCTGCAGATCGTCTTCAAACGGCTTGCCGTCACGGTTCAGCGTCCGCCGGAATTTCGAAAACCCGATCAGCATCGCCGCCGCCTGCAGGTCTTCATTGTCAACGCCTTCGATCATCTGACCGAGCGCCCCGTCTTTTTCCTCGCGAAGCTGAGCCAGATCGCTTTCAAGATCCGCAGAGCCGCCGGCTATCTCTTTCAGAGTGTCAAACGCCGCATCAATCTGCGCCTCGCCCGCGACGGAGCCTCGAAACAGATTGATCCGGCCGACAAGCCCGGCAAATTCCGGAGAGCCGCCAAGCGCCTCCATCTGCTCTTCCAGACGCGCGACCCGCGCCTCAAAAGATCCGTCATCCGCGCCGATAACGCCCGCGCCCAGCCCGACCTCTTCGGCGCGCTTGATCATCGCACCAAGCTCTTCCTGAACGGCCCGGGACTGTTCTTTTAATTCGCTGTAGCGCTGTTCGACAGATTCCGGAATAAGGCCGCCGAGGAACGACGAGCGCTCTTCCTCGATCACGTCAACCTCTCCCTCGACCTGCCCGACCCGCCCGTTCAGCGTTTCAACCTCGCTCTCGAGACGGGCGAGCGCCGCCTGGTGATTGTCAAGCGTCTGTTTCGCAGGCCAGAGAATATAAGCCCCCGCACCGACAGCGAGAATAACGAAAATCGCAGAAATCCAGCTGCTTTGCGCAACAGCCTGCCCCTGCACAGCATTGATTTCATCCATGATATTTTTATCGAAGGCCTTTTCAGAACGCGCGCCCTCTCGAGACTCTTCACGCAGCCTCTCGCGATACGGCGGCGCGGCGGGTTTCTCCGGTGTCAGAACGACCGGTTCAGGTTCAAGCTCCGGTTCAGGCTCGAGAACCGCAGAAACAGGTTCAGCCTCACCAAAAAGATCGGAAAGATCAATCCCGTTCTCGGCAGCCGCGTCCAGAATTTCCTGACGGCGCGCCGCCGGAATACGTCCCCGGTCCTTCCATCCCTGAACGGTCGTGACCGCCGCGCCCAGTTTCGTTGCCGCAGGGCGGATTCCGCCAAACCGGTCAATAATCTCTTCCGCATTTTCGAGCGGTGCCTTCCGGGTTTTCGTTTTGCTCATCCGTTTTCAATCCCGTACACACGTTGAACCAGAGAAAAAAACCGGTCTCTGTCCGGTGCTTCAGCCGTATAAACGCGGCCGAAGATCCCCTCCAGCGACTCTACCATTCTTTTCCGCAGACACAAGGCGTTAATTGACGAAAGCGCGGCCGAAAGCCCGTCATGCCCCGCGCACGAAACAAGCCGTTGAAAGGCCTGCGCCCCCTGCATGGAGAAGAAACCGACGCCATCGACCTCCCCGGCCGCAAGCGCAGACAAGAACGCCGCCGGAAAGGCATCGACCGCAAGCGCAGTATATACTGGCAAATGAAAACAGGAGATCCCGCGTGCCGATAAAACTTCCGCAAGAGGAAAAGAGGGCGTATCGCGCGCCGGCCAGTACAAAACGCCCGCGCCCTCACCTGCCCCTTCACCAAACACAATCTCTCCGGCAAGATCCGCCGCCGTGCCGGAACCGCACCGAACATCGGCATACCCCGCGCGCCGGGCAGTTTCGGCCGTCTGCGGCCCCACTGTCCAGATTTTTATGTTCCCGTCATGCCCGCGAAAGCGGGCATTTTTGCCAATCATGCGCTGAAAAAACCGAACGCCGTTCGCGCTCGTAAACACAAGCCCGGCACACAGCCGCGGATCGAATGCACCATCCGGAAGAGATAAAAGCCGGGTCTCGAGAAGCGGAAGAGGCTCAAAACATACACCGGAAAAAGGAAGGGCGGATTGCATCTCCGCGACATCCCGCTCTTCGCGCACGAGCCACAGCCGAACGGGAGATGTCTGCGCCCCGCCCATAAGATCACATCCCGAGGCGCGCAAGCATTTCGGCCGGGATCCGGGCACGCAGACGCGCCCCGAGAGCTTCCCCGAAGGCGTGCGCCGCATCTCTGTCCGGACAGATCATATGGTCCCGCTCCTGATAAACCCCGGTCCCGTCCAGATCGGCGACCTTGAGCGCCAACGTAACAATGCCGGAAGACGCATCAAAAACCGCATGCGCCCCGACAGGCGTATGACAGGAACCGCCAAGCGCAGCCAGGGCCCCGCGTTCGGCAAAAACGCAAAGCCCCGT
The DNA here is from genome assembly GCA_028277665.1 of Alphaproteobacteria bacterium. GTDB lineage: Bacteria > Pseudomonadota > Alphaproteobacteria > Micavibrionales > Micavibrionaceae > JANQFU01. The sequence goes on from JANQFU010000036.1 coordinate 8,515, forward strand.
CTCCCGGCAATGCAGCGGATCGAAGAACGGAAAGAGATCCGTCCGGTCCGCGCATGTTTCAATCCCGATCGCCCCCTGCCCCCCCGCGGGCAGCATGGTTTCAAAATCAAGATCATGCCCCGGCGCCTCGGTCATTCCGAGCCGGTCAAGCCCCGCGCGCGCCAGCAAAGTCGCATCGACTTGTCCGGCGTCGAGCTTCCCAAGGCGCGTATGAACGTTCCCGCGCAACGGCTCGACAACCAGATCCGGGCGCAATGCAAGCATGAAAGCCTGACGCCGGAGCGAAGACGTCCCGACCACCGCGCCCTCCGGCAAATCCGCGAGAGAGGGGTACCGCACGGAAACGTAGACATCCGCCGCCGACCCGCGCGGCAACACATGTGATATCTGCAACCCCTCCGGCAAAACGGACGCCATATCCTTCATGGAATGCACACCGCAATCGACATGCCCGGATAAAATCGCCTCCTCGATCTCTTTGGCGAACTGGGCCTTCCCGCCCTTGCTCTCCGAAAGGCGCACCTCACCCTGCGAGGGTTTCCAGTCTCCGGACGTGTCGATCGGCACGATTTCCACGCTCAGATCGGGAAACCGGTCCAGAAGCTCTTTCCTGACGATTTCGCTTTGAATGAGGGCAAGCGCGCTCCCGCGCGTCCCGATCCGGATTGTCTTTTTGTTTTTCATGCGTATAGTCAGCCCCTATGATCGTTCTTGGCATTGAATCGAGTTGTGATGAAACGGCCGTCGCTATTGTTGACGACACTGGAAAGCTGCATGCAGATCTGCTGCTCAGCCAGTTTGACATCCATCGCGAACACGAGGGAGTCGTCCCCGAAATCGCTGCCAGAGCACATCTTGACCATCTCGACCGCTTGTTGCAAGCCGCGATAGATGAATCCGGTTACGATTTTGCGAATCTGGACGGAATTGCCGCAACCTGCGGACCGGGCCTCATCGGCGGCGTCATGGTTGGAATGATGGCCGGAAAAGCTATCGCCGCTGCCCATAACCGCCCCTTTATCGCCGTCAACCATCTCGAAGCCCACGCCTTAACCGCGCGCCTCACAGAAAACATTGATTTTCCTTATTTTTTACTGCTCGTTTCAGGCGGGCACTCCCAATTTCTCGCCGTGCACGGCGTCGGCGATTACCGCCTGCTCGGCAGCACACAGGACGATGCACTCGGCGAAGCCTTTGACAAATCGGCCAAACTGCTCGGCCTGCCCTATCCGGGCGGCCCGCAACTTGAAAGCCTTGCCGATGAATGCCCGAAGGACAAAACAGACGACGCCCATGCGCGCTTTCCCCTGCCGCGCCCGATGTCCGGCCGCCCCGGCTGCGACATGTCCTTCTCGGGATTGAAGACGGCCGTCCGCACACATGCCCTGACACTTCCCGATGACGGAAACGGCCGGATTCCAAGAGCCGAAGCGGCGATGCTGGCGCGCAGTTTCGAAGATACCGTCTGCGCGGTCATGGAAGAACGCACCCGCAGAGCCATCAAACTCTTCCGCGAAAACACCTCTCACCCCCCCACACCCGCGCCCACACCTGCACTCGTCGTGGCCGGAGGCGTCGCCGCGAACCGGGGTCTGCGCGCAACATTAAAAAACCTCGCGGAAGAAAGCGGCATGACATTCGCCGCTCCGCCGATCAAACTCTGCGGCGACAACGGCGCGATGGTCGCCTGGGCCGGCCTCGAACGCCTGCGCCTCGGCCTCACCGATCCGCTCGACACCGCCGCCCGCCCCCGCTGGCCGCTGGAAGACATATAGGAACCTCTGCAAATTCCTCTTTTTTCGTCATCCCCGCGAAGGCGCACAACTGTCCGGGAAAAAGTTAATTTCCCAAAAATCCGCAACCCCGGACAAGCAAAAACTCCGCAAAAGCGGAGGTTTTGTGTAGAGCCGGGGTCTCCTGAC
>JANQFU010000016.1 GCA_028277665.1 Alphaproteobacteria bacterium
GCGGCGCTTTCGGAACGTTTTCTAGCGGAGAAGGGTGTCAAAGCCACAACGGGTGTGCTCTCCTATTTTTTTATTGGCGAAGGGATCAGTTTTAAAAAAAAAGCGTTCTGCCTTCTGAACAGGACAGGCCGGACGTGGCCCGCCGGCGCAAACAATGGAAGAAATATCAGGGGCGGGTTGACCCGCGCCGTCTGGTTTTTATCGACGAGACATGGGTGAAGACCAACATGACCCGCCTGTCCGGCCGATGCCCGAAAGGACATCGCCTGCGGGCAAAAGCGCCGCACGGTCACTGGAAAACCATGACGTTTCGGCGCTCTGCTCTGCGCTGCGATGCGGTGGAGGCTCCATGCGTCTTGGACGGTCCCGTAAACGGGCAGCGGTCTAGACGTGGATCAAGCGAGAGCCACTATCCTCTATAATATAATCCCGAGGTTAAAAGGTTTTATTTCAGAGACCTACATCTCGGACAGATTATCCAGAATATCGCACGCCTTCTCGATTTCATCCATGCTACTATAGAGTTGCAGACTGATCCTTACGCTCTCCCGCACTCCCGCGCAATGCCGCCCGGTGCGAACGAAAATGCCGTTATCCGCGAGAACGTCACCAAGTTCGCCGCTGTTCCAGCCTTCTATTGTAAACGAGGCGATACCCGCCAGCCGGTCCAGCGCGTAAGGTTTTTGCTCGTATAGCATGTCTATACGCGGATTCACCAGCAGGCGTTTGTAGAGGTGGCCAGTCAGTTCCTTGAGCGGGTTGATGTGAATTCCGGACAGAAACGCGCAGGCGGCTTTCAGAGAGACGATACCCGCCATGTTCGGCGATCCGGCTTCCATTTTCTTGTAAACCGGATTGCCATCCCTGTAATCGGCCATGCCGCCGCCGAAGAACACGGGGTGCATGGTTTCCCGCACGCGCGGCGAAACACAAAGCGCGCCTATGCCGCCCAGCGCGAACATCTTGTGTCCGGAAAAACTCAGGAAATCTACTCCATGCGCCTGCATGTTTACAGGTGCGTGCGAGATGCTCTGCGCCGCGTCTACATTAAGGGCGGCGCCCTCCGGAAGACTCTTGCGGATTGCCGCGAGATCGTTGACCCACCCGGCTGTGTTGTTGACATGGGTGACACAGCATAGCTTGGTGCGGTGACTGATCCTTCCTTGCAAATCTGCCAGATTGATGCTGCCGTTCGCATGAAGCCGATAGGGACGGATAACAAGACCCTTTTCTTTAGCCAGTTCCTCCCACGGCAGGACCATGCTGTGATGATCCGACGGGCATAGCAGAATTTCGTCTCCGGGGGAGAGATTATGGCGCGCCCAGCATTGCGCCACCATGTTAAGCCCCATCGTCGCGCCGTTCGTAAAGATGATACCGTCCGTATCACCTGCATTCACGAGGTTTGCGAGCGCATCACGAGTCTGTGCTGTTATCTCCTCTGCCTCATCCGCCCAGTCGTATGAGCCTCGACCTGGATTGGCTGCATGGCTTTCGTAATATTTCTGTATGGCAGAAAGAACGCTTTCAGGTATTTGAGTTGTTGCGGCGTTGTCGAAATAGATGATGCCGGGGTTATTTTCAAGTGCAGGAAACAGGTCCCGGAAATTTCCGCTCTGAAACTCCAGTACCGTTTTTTCCTTAAGCAAAGGCTTCATCAAGCAGCTTCCCTTTCACACAGTTCCTTGTGAAACTTTTCCATCGGCAGGCCAGAGCGTTTCCACGATTTCAGGCCGTCTTTCAGCGAAGCCGCGTCATATCCCTGAGAACACAGGAACGAAGCGAATTTGCGGGAGATATTGCCAACGGAACAGACAACGACGATTTTTCTGTCTTTTGGGAAACATGGGCCCTGCTCGATGGTCTGGGCGAACAATTCGTCAAGGAAATTGATCGATCCCGGTATATGACCGCTTGCAAAGGCAAAATTGCCGCGAACATCGATTAACAGGGTCTTTGGAACGCTCAGCAATCTTTCCAGGTCGTTCGCTTCCAGTTGCGGCGAAGATTCAATCACCTCAGGAACCTGAGATTCCACGGTGGCGCGGGGGCCGGAAGCTGTCTGGAAAATGTTGGGCTGGAGCTTTTTGATATAGCTGGTGTAAGGTTCAACACGATCACAGGCAAGAAACACTGCTTTTGCGGGAGTCTCGCGCCTCTCATAACCGGCGTCTACGTCTCGCAGTTTTTTGAGGGCGGCATAATAACTTAATCCAGCCGTAGGCCCGCATAAAACGCCGCATTTGCGGTTAAGCTCCAGCATTCCTTCCACGGCATGAAGCGAGGTCCCGTCGATCAGTCCTGTGAAGAAGTCGCGGCGGAAAAACCCGACTTCCCAAAGCTCGTTGACGCTGCGGCCTCCGGGCACATGGTGGCCTTCGGACGTGACCACCCCCCATATTTGCGTATCCTGATTGTGATCGCGCAAATATTGCGCCACCCCCATGCTGGAGCCGCACGTACCGAGAAAACCGAAATAGAAATCGATATTTCCGAGGTCGTCCACGATCTCTCTGCCGGTTGTCTCATAATGCGCACGCAGATTGCGCTCGTTGAAATACTGGTCGGTATAGTGATATCTGTCCGGCTCGGTTTTGGCGAGGCGCGAAGCAAGAATCGTAAAATCGTCGGGATCGTTAGGGTCCGGACATACAGATACACCCGGAAGCTCCTCGATTTCCGCGCCCATAAGCTGGAGGATCATCCGCACTTCCGGCTGTTTGATGCGGTTGGTTATGGTTTTGAAAGACAGTCCCTCGACACCGCACAAAGCGGTCAGGGCTTTGGCGGTGTTGCCACTGGAGGCCTCGACGATTGTCTTTTTTTTCGCTTTGGCCTCTATGAGGACCTCATCCAGAAGCGCCTTGGCCACGCGATCCTTCAGCGAACCGAAAGGGTTCTGAGTCTCCAGTTTTATATAAAGGTCTATGTTTTTGAGGCCGGTAACAGAGCGGTCTATTTTCAGGACAGGCGTGTTGCCGATCAGCTCTTTGATGTGCTCTACAATCATTCTTTTATCCTCCCGGCCAGTAGTTTTCCTCGCAGCAAAAAGACCAGTCGCTGCCTTTTTTTGTCATGACGATTTTTTTGCCTTGCGGGTGGCGGTGGGGCTTCGCATCCTCAAAGTCGGAAATGTAACCGGCAGTGTCCACCATAACCAGCAGATCGCCTTCCTGCGGCATGGCGAGGAAGCCCATCCTGCGTTTGCAGACAATGCCGTTTTCGTTGCAGATGTTATCAACGACAAAGGCGCTTGCGGACGTTCCATCCCGGCATTCTTTTTGTAAAAGCAGAAAATCGCAAACCGGTTCCTTGAACTGAATGCCGAGGTTATAAATACTCGTATCCAGCATGATAAGACTGTCGCCATTCGAAGCCGTTTTGACGCCTTTGACCGGTAGCAGGGATATGCCGCACTGGTGCAGCAGGCTTTGCCCCGGCTCGATCATGATCGTCAGCAGATTCTCCGAGATATAATCTTTTAGCGGCCTTTCCCTGAGCGATGTGTTTTCGAACATATCCCGCAGGTATGAGAGCGTGCTGTGGGTCGCGCCCATGCTCTGGATTTTGTCGCGCCCGGAAATCCTGCCGCGCTCGTTAAGATACATCCCATAGGCTTTGTTCGCCCATACGCCGGTATCCTGCTGCTGCACGAGAGCTTTCTCGACGCTTTCGACAAAACCTTCCCATGCGGATGATTCCTCAAACAGCCGGTCGCGGTAGCCGCCACCTATATCTATGACCTGCGGATCAAACCCTTTGGTCATGGCGTCTTCAGTAAGGCGCAAGGCATGCTCCAGATAACCCGCCTGTAAGTCGGCCGAAGGATTGGAAAAGTGAAAATGAAAGCCCAGAAATTCGATGTCATCTCTGTGCGCCTCTATAACCTCGTAGCATTGCGGCAAGTCGCTAACAGCAATGCCGAATTTCGTGGCTTTCTTTACCAGCTTACGGTCCAGCGGCTGGAGGTCGGCTATCCGAAGAAGTATGCGAACCGGCTCCTCTCTGGCCCGTCTCTTTGGAGCCATTTCTGCGGTCCATTCCAGCTCCAGCCGGTTATCAACACTGATGAGGCAGTTATGTTCCAGCGCAAGCCAGAGATAAGAGCGGTTTTTGGAGTTTGTGCAGCCGATCTGAGATCCCTTAAAGCCCGCGCCAAGCGCGGCCTGTAATTCAGCCAGCGAGGATACGTCTATGTTGATGCCGTTCCTGTAAGCCTGCCGCGCGAACACGTCCGACTTGTTCGGTTTCATCGTGTAGTGAATGGCGGTCTCGAAATCATAGCCTGCAAAAAATTCCCGCATGCGGGCAATGTTTTCATCCATTACTTGCGGCAGAATCAGGTGTACCGGCCCCTGATGCAAACGCGACATCTGGAAGAGCAAATCGCGCTGTTCCAGTAAATCCTTCACCAGCGCATGACAGAAGGGTGTCAGGATTCGCCCTTTCGCAATTTGTCTTTCCTGTGTTTGCTCTGCCGCTTGCATCCCGCGCCCGCCTATGAATGTTCGTGGCGATGGTGATTGCAAACCGAACCGCAGGTGTGCCCGCCGCCATGCCCATGCGTAGATTGATCAAGAGGAACGAAATCACTTTTTTGCCCCCTTACCGAAGGATCAACCAACTTGTCGAGATATCCAGACCGATCAAGGCACAGAGCTATCCATTCTCTACGCCTGTTATAGTCCCGTGATGCGGTAAGTACTTTTTCATGTAACTTTTCAAGAGCGGCAAGATTCTTATGATTGATCTCATGAATGTCCGGTCCCTTGTTGCTTCTCCTGCGGTTGAAAGCACGGTCCTCGACAAATCCGGTTACGAGCTTATCGCCGGCAACCCCTCTTAAATACTCCATGTCTTCCTGAAACCCTTCAGGATCGGATGAAAGTCTGTTTCCAACAACAATAACAGGTATGGGAAAGCCAATATCTTTCTCCACTTGCCCGGCCATCGCGAGATAGTCCCGCAGAATATCGACGGATTTTTTCTCAGGCCTTGCCACGATCAGTATGGCGTCCCCCAGTGCGTAAAGAGGCGTTCCAAAAGCGTCACGCCCATGTGCGTTATCCACCATCGTCAACCTGTCGGCACCGTTCCCGTCCTGCATGTGGTTGAGGATGAACGTCAGGGGGCCTATTTTATCATGGAGACAGCCCGCCCCAATATCTTCAGCTTCATAGGTTCCAGTGTGCATAAAGCGCATGCCTTTATGCGGGACGGAAAATTCTGATAAAACAGGATCGTCAGGAGCACTGGCGTTCCAGCGGACGGAATGGGGTGTCAGGGGGGAAACGTCGACGATATGACCCTTAAACGGATAGTCAGGGTTGTCACCTTCCAGTAAATCCCGAAGCCTTTCCCAGTGTTCGCAGATTTTTGGCAAAGCTGTTTCAAGATTTTCAGGCACCCCCAGAAAATTAGCAAGGTTCTGGTCAGGATTTGCATCGACCAATAACGGTTCTGTGCCTTGAAGGACTGAATATTTGGCCAAAAGTTCAATGATTGTTGTTTTGCCATCAGCTCCGGCGCCTCCGCTGATAATCATAGGCATATATGTTCTCCTTTATGCAGCCTGCAATTTATTACTTAAAAGGTCTTCCTGCCGGAAATCGGGGTCTATTTGTTTCAGGAGATCGGTTTTCAGGAGGTCGTTGCCCCAGCTCTTCGCTGCCTGTTTATGGAAGTGAATGCCGACCTCGCGGTATTTTTTCCAGTCCCGCGTAAGTCCGTCAGTAATGGTCTTGATTTCGGCAAGGAGGTCAAGATTTTCCGGCTCAAGTTCCGAAATGTCTTGCCGCTCTCCTTTTTCGATATTGCGGATAAATTTCGAATTCCTGAAACAGCCGATAAGGGCATCGCCCACATGCTCGCGTATGAACGCTTCGTCGGCCTTGTCTTCGACCTTGTTGCCGATCACAAATATTTTGACACCGAAGGGATCGCCGTACTTGCGGCACTGGTCATAAACACCGGTTGATTTCAGCGTGGGTTCTGTAACCAGAAAAACCGCATCGAACCGTGTAGAAAGAGAACATGACGCAAAAGGATCGGCTCCGGCGCACATGTCCCCGATCACATATTCGCCGGGGCCATCGATAAGATGGTTGAGAAAAGTCCCGAATGCTCCTGTAAACGTGTGAAAGCAGGTCGCCCCGATATCCTCATCCCTGTGACTGCCTACCGACATGAACCTGATGCCGTCCCGCTCTATCTGATAGGTCTCAAAAACCGGGTTTTGCCCGCCGAACCAGATAATGCCCGAACCGTTTCCGGCAGGCGTCGTTTCGGTAATATGGGAGGAAGAAAGGATACGCGGATTGCTTCCTTGTACGAACTCATTCAGAACTTTTGGATCTTTACCAAGACAAGGCAGGCTCTTCGTCTCATTTTCGCTGAAACCAAGAGCCTGCCCAAGGTGCTGGTTTATGTCGCCGTCAACGACCAGAACCGGCTCGCCGAGATTCGCCAGATACCTCGCAAACAGGGTTGAAAAGGTCGATTTCCCGCTGCCGCCCTTACCGCAGAACGCTATCCTCATTCGCTTCCTCCTGACCTTAAGAAAACGAATGTAAGTTATATTGTATCAGTTGCAAGGTCGAAAGATCCTGATTTTTCAATTGGAGCCATAATTCCGTGGAAACATGTGCCGGGGGTTACTCTGTGGTATGTGTTGGAAAAACTATCAACTGGCTCTCTCATATTTTGAATCTCGTGATTACATTATCTAGAGTCCATACTCACAGGTATGGGCCCTAGAAAAGCGTTGCTTTTTTGATTTTTTCCACGCGCCTGATTAACATCTTCTTTCTGAGGCTCGAAAGATAATCGCAAAACAGAATGCCGTTCAGGTGGTCAATTTCGTGTTGGACGCAGTGAGAGAGAAGTCCTGAAGCCTGAAGTTCCTGCGGTAGACCGTCCCGGTCGAGATACTTGACCCGGACTTCTGCCGGACGTTCAACCTCTGCATAGGCGCCGGGCAGGGAAAGACAGCCTTCCTGCATAATGCTCGTTTGCTCGGACTGCCAGAGAATTTCCGGATTGGCCATGCAGATCGGCGTGCGGGAACCGGAATCGCGGTCCCGGCAATCGATGTCCATAACGATAATTCTGTTGAGTCGCGCTATCTGGTTCGATGCAAGACCGATCCCGGGGGCGGTGTACATCGCCTCAAGCATGCCGTCCATTTGGGCGCGGATTTCATCATCAACCCGGTCGACCGGGGAGGCTGTCTGCTTCAGGACGGGATCGGGAATAGTAATAATTTCAAAAGAGGCCATTTGATAGTCTTCTTTGTATTTTTGCCGGTTTATATCTTATTCTTTACAGCACATTTATTCCGTTCCGGAATTTCCTTTCCTGTCACGATACAGGAAAATAAGCCCGGAAGGCCAGTTTTTTTAACGGGTTCTCTTGATCGAAATCATTCTAAAGAAAGTCAGACCGCCCAAATGAAAGAAATCGGCTCTCATATCAACGTGCGATCAAAGGACGCATTGGATCTCCAGACACCAAGCATTCATGAGAACCTGTTTCGCGCAATTATTGCAAAAGACACAACCGAGTTATTCCACCGGACGCTGTCTGTGACACGCCTGACAGAGTCTGGAAAGGCTCTAAAGGCATTTTCCCAAGATCACCGTCATTTCCGGGAGTCCCGTTTCGCTGCGCAGCCCAATCCCGTTAAGACCAAAAAGCCGCGAAGAAGGAGGCTTATCAGCCCCCCCACGCTTAAAACGGGTTCAGGTCAGACCAAGACGGAAGGCTGTCCCAGATGCTGTAAGCAGCAGCTTCGGTAAGATCGACGCTCGTTCCTGCGACTGTGGCTGCGGCAGCAACCGCAAGCTTTTGCGTAATAGCGCCACCCGTCAGGAGCAAATCCGCACCGACAAGAGTCACAACAGGATTAGCCTTGAAGAAGTCATAAGCAAGAGAGGCGGTTTTTTCAGCAATAGTCCCCAGGCCTTTTACGGCGTAACCAAAAGCGGAGGTGAGCCAACCCGGCTGATCCTCTGCCCCAGAACCGGTAGAAAATCCCTCAACTTTTGCAACTTCTGCACCCACGGCCCATCTCCTGCATGTGTATCGATTTGAAAGGATAATACCATAATATTTTTTGCAGGTAAAGAGGGCATGTTGTCATTTTCCCAAAAAAACACAGCAAAAAACCATGTCATATCAATTACACAACTCATATCGCGTAATCTGCACGTATCAAACAAAGGGATTGCTGATGAAACCTGGATATAAATTTGCCATCTGACAGGAAGCGATTCCTGACAAAATCAGTGAGGAGTCATCGTTTAATGTGACCTCATCAGCTTTCCCGGGCCGCAGCTTCGTCTTTTTCCCGCTCCTTGCGGAGTTGGAGGAGCTTCATGATTTCCGCGGCGGTTTCCTCAACCGAACGGCGGGTGACATCAATGACCGGGATGCCGTGCTTCGCATAGAGACGGCGCGCCGCCCGAATCTCTTCCTCGATATTATAGGGATCGAGATAGGCGTTATTCGTATAATACGGATCGTTCGGATTTGCCTTGAGCCGGTTGCGGCGCATTGTAACGAGCCGGTCCGGCGAAATAGTCAAACCGATATAAAGCGGCCTTTTGTATTTAAGCTGGCTCTCATCCAGCGGGACACCGGGCACAAGCGGGATATTCGCGGCATGGATGCCCTGCCGCGCGAGATAGATACAGGTCGGTGTCTTCGAGACGCGCGAGACGCCGAGTAGCACGACATCCGCATCCCGCAGGCCCTCCATATTTCGCCCGTCGTCAAAGGTCAGCGCATACTCGACGGCTTCGACCCGGCGGAAATAAGCCTCATCCAGCGCATGCTGAAGGCCGGGAATATCCTTGCTCGGCAGACCGAGATAGGCCGAAAGCCCCTTGATAATCGGCTCCAGAACGGCCAGACACGGGATATCCCGTTCGTGACAGAATTCAGTGATCATCTCACGCAATTCCCGGTCCACGAACGTGAACAGGACGGGGCCCGGCGCGTCCTCAATCCGGTCGAGAATGCGCTGGAGCTGGTTTTTCGTCCGGGTCATCGGCCAGAATTTCTGCTCCGGCTCGATCCCGTCGAACTGGGCGAGACAGGCGCGCGTCAGGCCGTGCAGCGTCGTTCCCGTTGCATCCGATATCAGATGGATCGTGAATTTCCGGATCGGCTCCCGCGGCCCTGTTTCTTCGCCCTGCGTCATGTTCCGAACACTGTTTGCAATTTGAGACGACGTTCCGGGCCAAGCATAACGCATAGCCGGCCGCACGTCATCCTCACATTCATACGAGCGAAAACCCGATATTTCCTAACCGTACCTGAACTATGGATAAGAATAAGTTATAAAACCAACAAAACCAACGTCATCCCGGCGAAAGCCGGGATCCAGAGAAAACGTTTTTCTTATTTTACGCGGCGGCCCGCAGAAACGGCGTTCTCCTCCGAAACTCCGGACCTCCGCATTTAAACAACTTTATGACTGGATCCCGGCTTTCGCCGGGATGACGTTGGTTTATAAGATTTTAAAGTCCTCTTATCCATAGCTGAGGTTATAAAAGGAGCATCCGCATGACATTATTAAACATCCCTACGAAAGACACCGCGCTTGTCATCGTCGATGTTCAAAATGATTTCTGCCCCGGCGGCGCGCTCGCCGTGGCCGGGGGCGATGAGATCGTTGAAAAGATCAACGCGATCCGGAACGATTTCTCCGTACGGATTTACACGCAGGACTGGCACCCGGCCGGACACATGTCTTTTGCGTCATCCCATCCGGGCAAAACCCCGTTTGACACCGTCGACATGCCCTACGGCCCGCAGGTTCTCTGGCCCGACCACTGTATACAGGACACACCCGGCGCGGCCTTTCATCCGAACCTGAGCGTCGGCGGGGAAGACCCGGTCCTGCGCAAAGGCACACATCCGGAGATCGATTCCTATTCCGGCTTTTTTGAAAATGACGGAACGACGCAGCCGCGTTTTCCGGACGGAAAAACGCTCGCCGCTTTTCTGCGCGATCGCAACATATCGAAAATCGCGTTCTGCGGGCTGGCCTATGATTTTTGTGTCGGCTGGCACGCGCTCGACGCGCGCAAGGAAGGCTTTGAAGCCGTCGTATTGAAAGACCTGACCCGCGCAATCGCAATGCCCGCCCCCAAAAACGCAAACTCGGAAGACGGCATGACCGCCCGCCTGAAAGCCGCCGGTATTGATATTTTTTAACCTGAACTATGGATAAGAGGACTTTAAAATCTTATAAACCAACGTCAATCTCGGCGAACGCCGGGATCCAGAGAAATTCAAACGGGACCCCGGTTCTGGAGACATTAACCTTTTATTAGCTCTTTGTCCGTATCGTGAAAGATGAGATGAAAGGAAATGAGATGGATAACGCGAGCGATACGGCGCGGAGCTTCGTTATGGGGCTTTCGCCTGAAGACTTCCGTTTTCTGGGAATCGGCCAGATCGCCTATTTGCGGCCCGTAATGCTGGATAACGAGACAACAGGCTACGCGATTCACGCCGCCGACGGCACGCGTCTGAGCGTCATGGAATCTCTGGACCTTGCACAAACCGCGCTTTTGTATAACGATCTCCATCCCGTTACACTCCAGTGACGGAATATTCAGGCCGTTCTTGTTTGCCGGGTCAGACGAAAGCTGCCTGTTGTTCTTCCTGCAAAAAAATCAGATAATCTACAGATGACCCAAATATTTTTATAATCCGACACCCACATGCCCTATCACTACTGGAATACGCTAACGACAGAAGATTTCTTTTCCTTTTCCCCGGATCGAACCGTTGTCGTTATGCCCGTCGGATCAATCGAGCAACACGGTCCGCACCTCCCTGTCTCCGTCGACACACTGATTGTGGACGGCGTTTTAAAAGAAATGCTCAAAAACGTTCCCGAATCATATACCGCACTTGTTCTGCCAACGTTACCTGTAGGGAAAGCAAATGAGCATATCGGCCTCAATGGCACCTTGTCTCTTTCAATGGAGACGGTTACAGGGCTATGGACGGATGTTGCAGAAAGCGTTTTTCGAACGGGTCTGAAAAAACTGATGATCCTGAACGGTCATGGCGGGCAGTCTCAGGCGGCCTCCATTGTCGCCAGAGATTTACGTGTACGGCACAACGCTCTTGTCGTTTCCGTCAACTGGTGGTCCGTCCGCGACAAGCCGACAATATTCAGCGAGGAGGAATACACCTACGGCATTCACGGCGGCGCGGAAGAAACCTCTGTGATGATGTTTCTTCATCCTGAACTGGTCAGAACAGAAAATTGCAGGAATTTTGTCTCCAACGCCTTTTTGCAGAAAGAAAAATTTCCACGTTTGTTTTCGCAGGGCATCCTTCATGCCTGGAAAGCCGAAGATTTGCATGACAGCGGAACGTGCGGAGATGCTTCCATTGCCTCCCCGGAGGCAGGACAGGATATCGTCAAGTCTGCGGCTGAGTCGCTGGTAGACCTTCTTTCGGAAATCGCCGCGTTCTCATTGCCCGCATAATCAGCCCGTCAGCATCCGGCGGACAACGTCGACATCCTGCGCAAACGAGGCGTCTTCCTGAACGAGCTCTTCGACTTTCCGGACAGCATGCATGACCGTCGTATGGTCGCGGCCGCCGAACTTGCGGCCGATCTCCGGCAGCGAGCGCGCCGTAAGCTGCTTGGCCAGAAACATCGCGACCTGACGCGGGCGCGCAACATTCCGCGCCCGGCGGGAAGAATGCATATCTGACAGCCGGATCCCGTAATGCTCGGCCACTTTGCGCTGGATTTCATCGATCGTGATCCGGCGGTCGTTTGCGCGCAGAAGGTCTTGAAGCACATGCTGCGTCGTCTCCAGCGTAATCGCCTGCCGCGAGACATCGGCATGGGCCACGATCCGGTTCAGAGCGCCTTCAAGCTCGCGAATATTCGAGGTGATTTTTCCGGCCAGAAACTCCAGAACGTCACCCGGAATAGCCGCGCCAAGCTGGACCGTCCGGGCTTTGAGAATGCCCAGACGAAGATCGTAGGTGCTCGGCTGAATATCGGCGACAAGCCCCCAGGCAAGACGCGAGCGAAGCCGCTCCTCGATCCCCGACAGATCCGAGGGAGCCCGGTCGGCGGAAATAATAATCTGCTTGTTCTGATCGACCAGCGCGTTGAACGTGTGAAAGAACTCTTCCTGCGTCGATTCTTTCCCGCTGATAAACTGGATATCGTCGATCATCAGGACATCAACGGCCCGGAAGCTCTCTTTAAAGCGCATCGTGTCCTGCGACCGAATCGCCCGGACGAACTGATACATGAATTTTTCGGCGGAAAGATAGACAATACGCTTTTCCGGGCTCCGGGCCCGCATTTCAGCCGCTATCGCATGCATCAGGTGTGTCTTGCCGAGACCGACCCCGCCATAAATAAACAGCGGATTAAACGGCAGTGTCGCGCTCTCGATGACCCGGCGTCCGGCAGCGTGCGCAAGTGCGTTCGGCTTGTCGACAATAAAGGTTTCAAACGTGAAACGCGGATCGAGCGGTGATGAAATTTCTTCCAGATCGACGACATGTTTTTCCGCCGAAGAGGCAATATTGCTGTTTGCTTTCTCAAGTCCGTGCCCTTTGCCACCGGAAAGGGCCCCCGGTCCGCTTTTCGGATCGGCCATCGCATTCTGGACGACAACGATCTCGCATCTCTGGATTTCCGGCCGTGCCGCAACACACATCTCCAGAATCCGGGCGGCATAATGAGTCTGGATCCAGTCGCGCATAAAGCGTGTCGGAACGGAGACCTCAAGCGTCCCGTGATAGTAGGCCTGCAAGGACAACGGCTTTAGCCAGGACCGAAAAACGGCTTCGCCAAATTCGCCGCGCAACTGCGCATGCACCTTTTCCCACATGGCCAGAATCTCGGGTCCCGGAGCGAAAGAGTCCTGGGCAAAACCGGAACGGCCGAGAGGATTCAGAACGGCGGAGACATTTTCGGAATCAGGCATTTATTTAGACCTCCTCACTTCAGGCACTCAAACAGTCTCATAAAGGTCCGTTTTTACTTTAAAGAAAGCAAATAAAACCCCTTTGCAAATGCGCAGCACTTACATAACGACTTTTGTTATTTTTCGATTTTTAAGCGGGAAAGATATTCACATCTCTACCCTGTTTCTACGGCTACGCCGCACATTCCCCTCTATATCCCCTGCAGACCGAGACCGGCCCAAACCGGCGTCTGAATGGCCGGTTATATGTGCTGGACCGGTTGATTCTGGAGGGTTTCCGGTCTCTTTCGTAGATTGTCCGGGTGTGCGTCCCATCGTGACAGATCCTCCGTCGCGCCCCCTTGAAGTCAACATCGCTCCCTGACAAAAAAAGAGCCTACACGCATAAAAATCCGATTTCAATACGAATAAAACATGAACACGAAAAAAGAAATTTTTGTACAAACATTAGTAAAACAAAAAGCCCGGATTGGACAAGAGTCCTGAAACCGGGCTTTTACTTGATGGAATAGAATAATGATTTAGCTAATTATTTAGCAGCTTTAATCCGGGAACTCAGCCGCGCCAGTTTTCTGGCGGCAGTATTTTTATGGACGATCCCTTTGGCAACGCCGCGCATAATTTCCGGCTGTGCAGCTTTCAGCGCATTCTCAGCCTCAGCGGCATCACCTTTTCCAAGCGCAAGCTCCACCTTTTTCACATAGGTCCGAATGCGATTCCGGCGGTCGGCATTAACTTTTGTAAAGCGCGCGTTCCGGCGGATCCGTTTTTTCGATGATGCATGGTTCGCCATAGTCTTAATCTACTCTTTCTAAATGTTTTAAACTGTTGTTCCGGTTTTGGCCTGTCGGATACCGATCAAAGGCAGCGGGGCCGGAACATCTCTATCCTCATTCCCAAGATCTTGCCGTTTTTACTGACTTCCCCTTGCCCTGTCAAGCAAAACCGACTCCGAATCTTTGTCATAGTGACTACGAATCGGGAAGAATCTGAAATGCCAGAACCGTTCCTTGCACGCCCGTCTGCCCCTTTGAATCTGAAAGACGCAGAATAAGTTTTTCATTTTCACGAACAAACGTCCCGTATCCTTTCCGGGGGCCGCCTTCCAGAAAAGTCCAACCAAACTGTGGCAATACAGCCCGGTAATACGCAAAAGCATCACCCGGCGTGTGTATTGTGGAGACAGCCTGAACTTCTCCGATTCGCCCGCCCGGCTTATCAAAAACAAGAGCCTGATCTTCGGTTTCCGTAAAGCCATCCATAACGGGAACGTCCGGCAAAATACTGAAATAGCGAATATCCGGCATCGCCTCTTTCTGTGCATATACGGAAGCGGCAAACGTCGCGGTCAAAGCCGGGAGCAGCGTTACGCCCAGAATCAAAGCCGGCGCCAGAGCCGGGCACCGGAAAAAACGCCCAACCCGTTCGATGATGTGTTTTAAGAAAAACATCATGCCGCTCCGCCCTGCTTAAAAAATTTAAAAAATCTCTTCAATTTTCTATGCGTTCCTATCTCTGAAACCGCTCCCAGACAATGACATCCTTGTCGATATAATTAAAGAGCGGTTGATAATAGGTGCGTTCGCTTCCTTTGCCTTCGATCTTCGGCCCCTTGAACCACAGCATCCGGTCCTTGTGCATTTTCAGAACCACCGGGTGCGAAATCGTCCCAAGCGTTTCATAGGACATGACGGGGTTATCGCTTTTCGGTCGACCAAGGGTGGAGCGCGGCTCAAGCAGGAGCCAGTCCGCAGAGATCTCGAAAACGCCCCGGACGTATTTCCGTGAATAGGAATATGCCCCTCTTGAAACCATGATGATCTGATAATAAGGCGGATTGACCGTCAGAAAGGCGCGGCCGCGGGGAAGATTGGTTTGCCAGACCCCGACGATTTTCTCAACCGGCACTTTCGGCGGGTATGCAATAAAATCGGGAAGCCGCATCACAAGTTTCGGGTCATAAAAGATCCGCCCGCGCGGAACGTTCAGCCGGGGATCATCTTCTTTGCGCTTTCCGAGATCGCGGCCGGGCGGCATTTTCCTTTCGGCATTTCCGGAGTCCCGTTCTTTTCCGATATCGAGTTCCAGACTCCGCGTCAAATCGTCTTGAGATCCGGTCTGTGTTTCCTGCGCCAAAGGCTGTTCAGGTTCCGGCATAAAGGTCCGGACAGCGAGCAGACCGACACCGATCACCGCACAGATCCCGATACCCAGGACAATGCCGCCGATGAGGTCCTGCCGGCGCCGTCCACGTCTCTTTCGGGCGGACGGGCTCTTTTTCCTGACCGGCGCCTTCGAGGGAGTTTGTTCGACAGGGTCTTGTTTTTGCTGATTTTCAGACATCACAGGACGAGTATACGCATCCCGGCTTTTTACGGCAAGAATTCAGGAAAATAAAAAGGCAAAAAACAAAGAAAGGACCGCGGGCGCGGTCCTTTCGAATTCGTAAAGGAACCTCTGCAGATCCCCCTTCCTTGTCATCCCCGCGAAGGCAGGGATCTTTCAAATTATTGTTTTCAAAAGATTCCCGCTTTCGCGGGAATGACGATTTTGTGTGGAAGAGGGTTTTTGCAGAAACTCCTGTAATAATGGTCCTCAATGAGCGATCAAAGCTCGTGAACGATCGAAGCTCCTAGAAGCCCATACCGCCCATGCCGCCCATACCACCCATGCCGCCCATGGCGTCCATGTCGTTGTTGTTGGCGGCTTTTTTCTCTTCCGGCGCATCCGTGATCATGGCTTCCGTCGTGATGAGGAGACCGGACACGGAAGCCGCATCCTGAATCGCCGTCCGCACGACTTTGGCCGGATCAATGATCCCGGCTTTGACGAGGTCGCAGTATTTGTCGTTCTGCGCGTCGTAACCGAAGTTTTTCTCTTTCTGTTCCAGAAGTTTTCCGACAACGATCGAGCCCTCTTTCCCGGCGTTTTCGACAATTTGACGGATCGGCGCTTGAAGCGCGCGACGCACGATGTCGTAACCGGCTTTCTGGTCGTCGTTTTCGCATTTGGATGCATCGAGCGCAGAGCCTGCGTACAGGAGCGCAACCCCGCCACCGGGGACGATCCCTTCTTCGACAGCGGCACGGGTCGCGTGCAGCGCGTCGTCAACGCGGTCTTTGCGTTCTTTCACTTCAACTTCCGTCGCACCGCCAACGCGCAGAACGGCAACACCCCCGGCGAGTTTCGCCAGACGCTCCTGCAGTTTTTCCTTATCGTAATCGGAAGACGTGTCGTCGATTTGCGTGCGGATCTGACCGCAACGGGCTTCGATGTCGGTTTTGTCGCCGGCGCCGTCGATAACGGTTGTGTCGTCTTTGGTGATCCGGATTTTCTTCGCCGTCCCGAGCATGTCGAGCGTGACGTTCTCCAGCTTGATCCCGATATCTTCGGAAATCACCTGACCACCCGTCAGGATCGCCATGTCTTCCAGCATCGCTTTACGGCGGTCGCCGAAGCCCGGAGCTTTGACAGCAGCGACTTTCAGGCCGCCGCGCAGCTTGTTGACAACGAGCGTTGCCAGGGCCTCGCCTTCGACGTCTTCAGCAACAATCACCAGCGGACGGGAAGACTGAACAACAGCTTCCAGAACCGGCAACATCGCTTGCAGGTTCGAGAGTTTTTTGTCGAACAGAAGAATGTACGGGTTGTCGAGTTCGCAGGTCATTTTCTCCGAGTTCGTGATGAAGTACGGAGAAAGATATCCGCGGTCGAATTGCATCCCTTCAACGACTTCAAGCTCGTTGTGCAGGGACTTGGCTTCTTCAACCGTGATCACGCCTTCGTTCCCGACTTTTTCCATGGCCTGAGCCAGCATCTCGCCGATCTCTTTATCGCCGTTGGCGGAAATCGTCCCGACCTGACAGATCTCGTCATTGTTGCTCACCGGAACGGCGCGGCCTTTGATATCTTCAACGATATCGGCAACGGCCAGATCAATCCCGCGTTTCAGGTCCATCGGGTTCCGGCCGGAAGAGACTTGTTTCACGCCTTCGCAAACGATCGCTTGCGCCAGAACCGTCGCTGTGGTCGTGCCGTCACCGGCTTCGTCATTGGCTTTCTCGGCAACTTTTTTGATGAGCTGCGCGCCCATGTTTTCAAACTTGTCGGCCAGTTCAATCTCTTTGGCGACCGTCACACCGTCTTTCGTGACGCGCGGCGCACCGTAAGATTTATCAATGACGACGTTCCGGCCTTTCGGGCCCAGCGTTACTTTCGTGGCATCGGCCAGCGTATTTACACCGCGAAGCATGCGCTGGCGCGCATCCGCAGCAAATCTCACATCTTTTGCACTCATGGCAATCTTCTCCTTTTTTGAATTCGCGTTAAATTTCAAAAGCGCCCGATCAGGCCGCTTCGACGACACCCATGATGTCGCTTTCTTTCATGACCATCAGCTCTTCGCCGTCGATGGTCACTTCCGTCCCGGACCATTTAGAGAACAGGACGCGGTCACCGGCTTTAACGTCAAGCGGAACGACTTTGCCGCTCTCGTCACGGGCACCGGCGCCAACGGCGATCACTTCACCTTCCATGGGTTTTTCTTTGGCCGTGTCGGGAATGATGATCCCGCCGGCGGTTTTTTCTTCCTGCTCAAGGCGACGCAGGAGGACGCGATCATGTAAAGGACGAAACTTCATGTTTCCAAACTCCTCATTTGATGTTGACAAGCAGGCCCCGCTCCGCACATAAAGGCCGGAACAAAGCCCCCATCTCCCGTCCGGCATGCCGTTTTAGCACTCACCCTCCGGGAGTGCTAAAGTATATAGACTCACCTTTTCGAAATTTCAAGCGGAGAGATTAAAAATCATAGCGGCAACATACTGCGGGTGCGTCACCTACCTTGCGCTTCCATGGAGCAAAAGGCGTTGGCATTTCGCCCGAGAGTCCCAATAAAGCCCGCGCAAATTGACTTGCATCATACGGAGGAGGATAACCTGGATTCATTTCTCGAAGAACGCCATTTTCAATAGAAAAACCAGGGCCGCGACCATGAACGAGTAAACATTGACACCCCTCTCGGGATAACGAAAGAAAATTCCGTGATGCGTCTTTCACTCCATCAACAATATCCTCCAAGACCGAAGCTATTTCCACACCTCTCCCCGCAGCAGGCAGGCGCGGATCGATAATCCCGAGATCGTATCCCGCAATATGTGTTAAGGTCTGAACAGCAAATGTCACACAATTCACAGCAATTCGGGGAAAACTGTCCGGTTTTTGGCCATAGATTTCTGCATCTTCCTCCGTGAACCCTGGCCGCTCCCCCCCTAAAAAATCAAGGGAATTTTTTCCTCTCCGTTCAAAGTCAAGCGAAGGTTGATTGTTAGCCTTATGATAATATGGCTTAAAAGGCCTTTCGCCGATCAAATATCTACGCCAAAATCCACCGGCGGATAGAAATTCCATATATCCACGCATACTTTCGAAGGACGTTTTATCGACAGGAAAGCATAGAAATTTCGAAGCAGTAAAAATTTCCAGCATCCGAACTGGCCGACCACATCCGTCAAATTGAAAAACATCTGCATAAACGACCGGAGCATCCGCTTCTTTTCGAATGGAAACGCGAAACAAGGAAATATCCATATGATGACCGATCAACCGAAACCCTGCAAACAAACGATCCGACACCGGAGAAGACTTTTGTTGACTCAATCTCCCCCCTTCAGCCCCGACTCTCTCAAAATCTCCTTGCATTCGAAATACATTCCCCTGTTTTAATAGAGATTATAATTATATAAACAAAATAATGCATTATGTCAAATTGTTCTATTTCCCTGCCCCCCATCCGCGCGTTCATCATGGCGCATCGCCATGAGGATCCGGCGAAGCTGGCCCTCAAACCCATGCCCGAGGCCGATTGGCCGCGCACGGAGATC
>JANQFU010000030.1 GCA_028277665.1 Alphaproteobacteria bacterium
ACTCACAGGTATCGTCCAATTCTGTTGAAAGAAAACGGCACAGATACCAGAAAAGCAGACGCAGGACGTGTTATTCCACTTTCAAGTCTGCTTGACGCCGTAGATGTGCCGTTTTCTTTCAACAGAATTGGACGATACCTGTGAGTATGAACCCTAGGATTGGGGAGGCTCTGCTCCTTCTGCTCCGTCTGTCGGCAAGGAAGGCTCCCGCTTCGGCCGCAACGGCTCAAAAGCCTGAAACGGTGGGAATTTATCCTGATTAAAAAAGAGCATCTGTGCGGCAACGATTTGCCGGTTGTGGGTCCGGGAAAGATAGACGGTTCTGGCTGTTTTCAGAGCCGGAATAATATTGTCTGTGCCGGGGACTCCGAGGTCGTACATCCGTCCGTCGAGATCCAGAAGGAAAATCCGGTTGAGAGTGCTCTCGTATGCGGCGCAAAAAAACTGCTTTCCAATTGGCTTCCCGTAAAAAAACCAGAGCTCCCCGGTATCCGCATTCGCCAGAATGTCGATTTCGTTGGGAAGGAATAAAAACGGAAGGGGGCCGGACTGAGGCATTGGAACCACTCAAAATTCAGAAAAGACGGGGCGGACGGTCAGGTCTTGATCATGGGAACAGGGTACAAGGAAAAAACGCAGAAAAAAAGCCTGTATCTCACAGGCTTTTTCCGAGTTACGCTGCCGGCGCCAAAGTCAATTGCGTGCCATCATTGCTTGGCCGCGGCGGCGGTACCGGCGGTGGCGCCATAAAGGGTCGGGTGGAGGCCAATTCGCCTCCTGCTTGCCGTTCTTCTGGAATATGGTTTCCTTCGCCGGCATGGTGGAGGTCGTTGTCCTCCGAAAAGGCTGCCTGAAGCTGTGCGGCACTGAGATGGGTGGCCAAAAATGCAGCGCTTCCGGCGACAAGTCCCTCAAATCCCCCGCCGTTTGCATTGTTTGCAACGGCAAACATAACCAGGGCCGGGCCCAGTTGAAAAAAGAATTTTGCCATTGGACTGTCCGAAAAAAGCCAGTCCTTGAAATTTGACAGATGCGCAGGTGCGCCAAGCATAAAGTTGAACAACCATTTCAAAGGCCCGGAGAGAATAGAGTTATCAAGAACTTCTCCTCCCCGTTCTTTCGCATAATCCCGAGCCTGCGTTGCAAGTTTACCGAGAGCGGCAAAAAAGCTGTCGAGGGTTCCTTTTACTTCTTCGGGGGTCATTTTGCTGGGATCGACGGGCGTCGTTGCCGGTTGCGCAGCGGCCTGCTGATGGGGGGCGGCGGTTGCGGCGGCTCCGGTTCCGCCGCCGCTTGTGGCGGGCCCGGACCCTGCCGTCTGCGTCGTAAGCGCCGCTGCTGCAGAAGCTGGCGTTGCGCTTGTGTCTGCGCCGTTATCATTGCGCGCTCCCTGCGCCGCCGCGGTCATATCAGTTGATGCAGAAACATCTGAAGACATGACCACCCATCTAAGATCACCAAGAGCCTCTCCCGAACGGCTCCAGGCCGTGCCGACGAACTCCCTGGCCGCGCTGATATTCCCTTCTCCTGCAAACATGCCGGTTCCGACAGCAAGAAGGGATGTTCTCACGGGATAGTGCCGAACAGGGTAGGTGACAACACGAAGCGTTCCTGTCCCGAGTGCCCAGCCAGCTTGAAGCGGGGCGGTAATCGGCGTTCCGCCGATTCTCAGGGATGTTCTGATCGGGGTGGTCGTCAGTCCAGCCCCCAGCCTTTGGACTCGCGTCATGCCTGCGGCGTTATTGACAAAAGCCCGGAATTGATCGGAAAAAACATCTTTAAATTCGTTTGCTCCCAATCTGGCGGCATCTGCGCGTGTAATCTTGCCCTTTTCTGCGGCATCAAGAAGAAGTTTTTCCAGAGCAGCCGGGTTATCCACGAGTTTAAGAGCTTTCTCTGAAAAATTTAGTTTGTTGTCGTTTACAATAGCTCTGACAGCTTTATCAGTAAGCACATTTTGCGGTTGAATTGGGCGCGAACTGGACAGGAGGGGATGTGCTCTTCTTGCCATATCCGTGGCATGTGCCGTTGCGACGGCAGCTTGCCGGGCATAAGCAATGGCATCACTTGACAGATGCGTGGATGTTGCAATCTGATCCGCAATGTTTTGTGTTATCCTGCCCTGTTGCGCCGCTTCTCTCAGAAATCGCACCGCATCCGTAGGGCTGATCTGGGCAAGAGCATCGGCCCTCTCGGCAATAGTTTTTGATGTGTCCCTGAATATATCATCCACCATCCGGCTCAGTGTCGGGGGCGGGATCGGCGGACCGTGCGAGACCGTGCGTGCCGGATTGGCCAGAAGCGCATCGTCAAGAACGGGTGGCGCGAAGGCGCTTCTCCATCTTTCTGCTGCCGTCGCGCCTCTGAGTTCGCGGCCAATCGATCTGGCGGCGCCAGTCGGTGCGACGATAGCAAAAGCGGTTTGTCCGAGAGCGTCTACAAAACCACTCATGTGCTCCGCGTCAGGAGAATCAGGTTTGTAGCCCTCCGTCTTCTCCATCACATCGACACTCATGTCCGCGATAAAATCTCCAAATTCTTTGATATTTCTATAAAAATATCCGGCAGCATCGACGTCTTCAAAAGCCGGTTTATAGCCAAAAAATTGTGCAATGTGTTTGTTAGGAATGTCTACAATCAAGCCCGTCGTCCAGCCGAGACCAGCCGCGATGTTAACAACGCTACGATTCAGGCCATCTCTTGCCGCATAGTAGATTTGGGCTGGATCTGATCGGATATTGTTATAAGTAAAGCGCGCAGCACCGGGCACAGTTTCAAGAACAAAATGCTCACCGGCCTGATATGCGCCGATGGCAACCCGCCCGCCTGCGACATAGGCGTCATCAAGACGCGGAAGAACATATTTGTCCCAATAGTGATTTGCGCCTGTCGCAAACCAGTTCCACCATCCTGGCATGGTATCGGCATTTGGATTTTCATACTGTGCTGTATCGGTATCCGCCATCATGCAACCCTTTATTCTACCTTCTTTTTTCTGTGTTTTTTATGGTCTTGCTTCACCCCTGATTATACAGGAAAAAACCGCATTATGCAAATTGAAGTTCTTCAGGCTTTAATCCGTATACCTAAATATTTCATATCACCGGAAAAAAGACAATTTTCCGGTATTTTACTATTTAAAATCATGTAGATAGTAAAAATCAATGCCGAAAATGGCGGATGCCGGTAAAGGCCATGGCGAGGCCGCGTTCATTGGCGGCGGCGATAACCTCGTCGTCCCGGACGGAGCCGCCCGGTTGAATAACGGCGGTCACGCCGGCTTCGGCGGCGGCGATGAGGCCGTCCGCAAAGGGGAAGAACGCATCCGACGCAACAACGGAGCCTTCCGTCAGGGGGCCGGACAGGCCTGCGGCCTGCGCTGCGTCGACGGCTTTGCGCGCGGCAATCCGGGAGGAGTCGAGACGGCTCATTTGCCCGGCGCCGATCCCGGCCGTCGCGAGGTCTTTCGCGTAGACGATCGCGTTCGATTTGACGTGCTTGGCAATACGAAACGCGAAAAGCATATCTGCGATTTCGCGCGCGTCCGGTTTGCGCGTGGTCACAAAGGTCAGATCGGCCTCGGTTATACGTGCAAAGTCATTATTCTGAACCAGATATCCCCCGGCGATCGTCCGGACGAGTTGCCGCCGTGCGGCCGGATCGGGCATACCGCCGGTCAGAAGGACCCGCAGGTTTTTCTTCTTCGCCGTGATTTCAAGCGCATCCGGATCGGCTTCCGGCGCGATAATCACCTCGCTGAAAATCGAGGTGATCTCTTCGGCCGTCGCGGCGTCAAGCGGACGGTTGAGGGCGACGATCCCGCCAAACGCGCTGACGGGATCGCAGCGCAACGCCAGACGGTAGGCCTCCGCCATCGTCTCCGCGCTCGCCACGCCACAGGGATTGGCATGCTTGATGATCGCGACGCTCGGCGCGTCAAACTCGCAGACAAGCTCAAACGCGGCGTCCGTATCGTTCAGATTGTTGTAGGACAGGGCCTTTCCCTGCATCTGCCGCGCCGCCGCAACACCGGGCCGGGGATCGGCGGGGTTGGTATAAAACGCGGCATTTTGATGCGGATTCTCGCCATAACGCAGGGACATCCCAAGCGGCCCGCCCGCAACAAAAACCGGGGCAGGGGCCACCTCATGATCGTTATCTGTGAGTTGACGGTTGAACCACGCGGCGATTTGAGAATCATACGCTGCCGTTAAGGCATAGGTTTTTGCCGCCATCTCACGGCGGAACTCATAAGAAATGCCGGTTTCAAGGGTATCCAGAAGCCGTGGATAATCCGCCGGATCTGTCAGGACGGTCAAAAAATCATGGTTCTTGGCTGCCGCACGGAGCATTGCGGGGCCGCCGATATCGATATTTTCGACACAGGTCGGGAAATCCGCACCGGACGCGATCGTCTTTTCGAACGGATAGAGATTGACGACGAGGATATCGATCCCTTCAATACCGTGTGCCTCCATGGCGGCGACGTGGTCGTCCTTGTCCCGTCGACCGAGCAAAGCCCCGTGGACGGCGGGATGCAAGGTCTTGACCCGCCCGTCCATGATCTCGGGGAAGCCGGTGACAGAGGCCACGTCCCGGACGCCGAGCCCCTCGTCCTGAAGGAGTTTTGCCGTCCCGCCGGTTGAAAGCAGCTCAATGCCGTGTCCGGCGAGAGCCTTCGCGAAGTCGAGAATATCGGTTTTATCAAAGACAGAGATTAAAGCCCGTTTTGGCCGGATGGCGTCCGTGAAATGAAGACCGCCATGCAGGGATGCCGCACACATTTATTCTTGTCCTTCTATTCTGCCGCACCCAGAACGTCGTGCTTCCCGCCTTTTGTGATATACAGGCCGCGCTGGCCCTGCATCGGTTTGAATGCATCCGTAATCCCAAGCACCGTCTCTGCGCCCCCCATGAACAGAAAACCATCGGACTCAAGACGTTCGGAAATGCCTTTGAGAACCTTGCGCTTGTTGTCTTCGTTAAAGTAGATCAGCACATTCCGGCAGAAGACGATATCAAACCGGCCCAGAGACGTCATCGGCTCCAGCAGGTTCAGAGGCTGAAACCTGACCATGCGCTTGATGTCGTCGTTCAGGAGCCAGCGCTCGCTATCCTGTTTGAAATATTTGACCAGCATCTGGATCGGCATGCCGCGCTGGACCTCGAACTGAGAGTATATACCGCGTTTTGCCTGATCAAGGATGTCTTCCGAGAGATCGGTTGCCAGGATATCAATGCGCCATCCGTTGAGTTGCGCGCCCATTTCCTTAAGGAGCATCGCCAGAGAGTAGGGCTCTTGCCCGCTGGAACAGGCCGCACACCAGATTTTCAGGGATTTTTGTCCCTGTCGGGCGTCAAGCATGTGTTTCATCACGACATCCTTGAAGATGTCGAAAGGCTTGGTGTCGCGGAAGAAACTGGTCTCGTTCGTTGTCATGGCTTCGACGACATCCTGAACGAGTTTACGGTCCGGGACGCCGCGCAGGGCCATCGTCATGGCTTCGAGGCTGGCATAGCCCCACTTTTTGGCAACTGGCGTCAGGCGCGAATCCAGAAGGTAGGACTTGTCCGGTGTAATCACAAGACCTGACTTTTGAGCCAGAAGCTCTTTGTATAAATCAAAATCGGTTATCCGCATGTCTCAAATCGCTTGTTTATCCGGTCTCATGTCATAGCTCAAAAACCACATAGATCAAAGCCCGTTTTTTTATAAAGCGGCCTTTTTAACCCATGGCCCGATATCGGCCAGGGGTAAAACTTCCGAACACAATCCTGCCGTTGCAACGGCCCCAGGCATTCCCCAGACAACGCTGCTTTTTTCATCCTGTGCGATCAGGCGTCCGCCCTGCTCGACAAGCTCTTTCATTCCCGGCAAGCCGTCATGCCCCATTCCGGTCAGAATGACACCGAGAACCCGTTTTCCAAAAATTTTTACAACACTTCGGACCATGGGATCGACGGACGGTCTGCAAAAATTTTCGAGAGGTCCCTCATTCAGCCGGATAATATTTTGTCCGTTTTTCTGGCGAATTTCCATGTGCTTGCCGCCTGGCGCTACGTAGATCTCTCCCGGGCGAACCGGCATGCCTTCCTCTCCTTCATGCGAGGGAATGCCACTTTGCTGCTGGATATGCTGGGCAAGAATACGGGTAAATGTTGCCGGCATGTGCTGGGTAATGACAATTGGAATATCCAGCCCTTTAAAGTGCTTGGTCACTTCAAACAGGGCTTGCGGGCCGCCTGTCGAACTTCCGATCGCAATAATGGCCGGCTTCCCTTTATATACTCCCGGGTCTTTCCGCAAGTGATAGGTGCCCGGTTCTCCGCTTGCGCCCATGGCGGCAAGGGTTGTGTCGGACGGGCGCGGCGCTGTCGCTCCGGTTCCGGAGGCGGGGCCTGAAACCGACCGGGAAAGATAGGGATTTTTTCCCGTCCTCCGGGTGACGGCCGCGCTGCCGATGTTTTTAACCAGTCTTTTCAGGTGTGCAATGAAGTCGTCTGCGCCGCCCATCTCCCGTGTGCTTGTCGGTTTGCAGATGGTTTCAATCGCGCCGAGACGAAGCGCTTCCATTGTAACTTTTGCGCCTTTTTCCGTCAGGGTCGAACACATAATGATCTTGCTTGACGGAGACAGCTGAAGAAGTTTGGGCAATGCCGTCAAACCGTCCATGACCGGCATTTCAATATCGAGAAGAACAATATCGGGCCTCGCGCGTCCGATTGATGTTACGGCCTGTTCCCCGTTTGCTGCCGTTGCCGTAACCTTGATAACGGGATCGTCTTCTATGCCGCGGGCGATCATGCCCCGGATAATGGACGAATCATCGACGAGCATCACGCGAATTTGATTATCATCTTCGGATTTGTCTGAGGAAGAGGCCTGTTCCGTTGGTGGTATCTGCATATTTTTTTGAGCTTTGTTGTTCCTGCCGCCCGTTCTTCGCCTCTTATAGCCGATTTGCCGGAAACAGCAATATAAAAACCTGTGAGATTCGTGCCTTAACCCTGATTCAATTGTTCGGGTTCTATCAAACCGATCTGAAGGAATTTATTTCCAATAATCTCCCCGTCGAAAGGTTTCATGATATATTCATCCGCACCGGTCTGAAGGGCGCGCTGAATATGTTCCATGTCGTTTTCCGTTGTACAGAAAATAACTTTCGGTATGTTGCCGTCCGGCATTTCGCGAAGCCGTTCCAGAAATTCGATGCCGGTCATAACCGGCATGTTCCAGTCCAGGAGAATGACATCAGGCATGTTATCCGCGCAGGCTTCGTAGGCTTTTTGACCGTCTTCGGCTTCTTCGCAGGTAAAGCCGAGGTCTTCAGCAATGCGTCTTGCAACCTTACGGACAACCCGGCTATCGTCAACGACGAGGCATGATTTCATTTGTACGTCCCTTTTTTGTCAGTTTTCATCTGTGTCGTTTATTCAAAATAAAGTTTAGCCTAAATCTGTTTACACAATCCTGAGAGTCGTTTCAACGGAGCATAAACGGATTATGAATCGATGTGGACGGAGTTCAAAAGTTTCGGAATGTCCAGAACGACAAGCAACTCATTTTCCAGACGGTAAATCCCCATTGAAATGTCCCGCCAGACCGGGTCGAGCGTTGCAGGAGTTTTTTCGTAAAAATCATTATGTAAGGAGAGAACGTCCCCGACCCTGTCGATAATCAGGGAATACAGTTCGTTCTCCAGTTCGACAACGACGCTCATTTCGTGGCCGTCCCCGTCAGTTCTTTGTTCAAGATCCAGACGTTTTCGGACGTCGATGGCTGTGACAATCCGTCCGCGCAAATTCAAAGACCCCGCCACTTCCGGTGGGGCCATCGGAATATGCGTAATGCGTTGCGGGCCAAGGACGTCCTGAACCTGCAAAACCGGAATTCCGAATTTCTGGCCGGCGATCAGAATCGTCAGGAAGTCCCGTATCTGGTCTTTGGCCGCTGTCGGATCCATGCCGGCCTTCGGATTCAGAGCCGATGCGGCGGATTGGGCGCTGACATTCATATAAGCTCTCCTTCATTTGCATTGTCGCCGGCAGCAGCTTTTTCAGCTTGCTTCGCCGTATAATATTCCGTGATGGTTTGTGCGATTCCTTCAAGCAGTGTATCCCGGTCGAATTTTGCGATGTAGCGATGGAAGCCGACCGTGCGGCCCCTGTCCATATCCTGTGGCGTAGCATGGGAAGAGAGAGCAACCATAGGGATGTCCCGCCAGGACGTTTCGGTTTTGATTTTCTCTGCGAATGCAAAGCCGTCCATTTCCGGCATTTCAATATCGCTGACGATTAAATCGAAGCGTGCTCCGGCCTCGCAGAGCTTGAGGGCCTCAAGGGGGTTCTCAAGCGGAGTAACATCGTATCCGGCAGCCGAAAGAAGCGGCCCGAGCATGTTCCGGAAAAACGGACTGTCGTCGACAAGAAGAATGCGCTTCTTCACTGTGTTTTTGGAAGAGGCTCCGGATGTCTCGGATTGGAACGGCGTGTCGTCATGATCCTTGAAATAGTTTTCGTCGATTTGTTTGAGATAAAATCCAACGTCAATGACGTCCGTAGCTTTGCCGTCGATAATAGCGCTCCCAAGGATGCCGCCGCTATGGCCGCTGAGCTGAACGTCAATGATTTCTTCCGTAATGTCGATGATCTCGTCCACGACCAGCCCCATTGAGCGGACCTGATCGGCGAAAACAAGGATGGGTTTGTCATCGTGCCCGTTCATTTCGACACCATGATTGAACGGCAAAAGCGGCATCAGGCGGTCCCGGTACTGGACGAGGGTCTGGCCGTTTGAGACTTCGACCGTATCCATGCGAATATTCTCAAGCCGCGAGACGAGGGACAGCGGAACGGCTTTCGGAGCTTGATCTCCGGCCTTGAAAAGGAGGAGGGCGGTGCGCTCGTCGCGTGAAAAGATAGCCGCTTCGCTTTGGCTTTCTCTGCTCAACGTGTCCTGCGCCTCGATTTCTCCGGTAACCTTGGCGATCCCGTTGGGGTCCAGAATCATGATCACCGATCCGTCACCGAGAATGGTGTTTCCGGAGAACAGGTCGATATTTTTCAGGATTTTTGCAACCGGTTTAACAACGATTTCTTCGGTATCAAAAACCCGGTCGACAATAATGCCGAAATTATAGGCGCCGACCTGCGTCACAACGATATACTGATTTTTTTGTCCGCTTTCCTGCGCGATTTCTTGCACGGTGGCGTCAAGAAGCTCGTCTTTGCCCATTGGCGGTGCCGCACTTCCCGGTTTACCGCTTTGACGGTGTTCCAGGCGCAGGAGCTTTTTCAGGGAAACAAGGGGAAGAAGGGCATCCCGGAGACGGAAAACCGGCGTTCCCTTGATTGTCTCGATCCGGTTGTCTCCGTTCTGGGAGGCCATCACAAGCTCGCGAACGGCAAGTTGCGGAATGGCGAACCGTTCGCCGCCGGATTCGACGATCAGAGCCGAGACAATAGCCAGCGTCAACGGGATTTTGATGATAAAGCTCGATCCCCGTCCCTCGACGGATTTCATCTCGACAGAGCCGCCGATTTTCTCGATATTGCTGCGGACGACGTCCATGCCGACCCCGCGCCCGGAAACGGCCGTAACCTTTTCCGCCGTCGAAAATCCGGCTTTGAAAATGTACTGATAGATTTGTTGCGGCGCCATCGCCTCAAGCTCTTCGGCCGTCGCCAGTTCGCGCTCGATAATCTTGGTCTTGATTTTTTCAAGCGGCAGGCCGCGCCCGTCATCGGTAATCTCGATAATGATGTGTCCGCCTTCGTGATAGGCGTTCAGGATAACTTTCCCGGTCTCCGGCTTCCCGGCGGCGACCCGGCCTTCCGGTGTTTCGATCCCGTGATCGGCAGAATTCCGGACCATGTGGGTCAACGGGTCCTTGATCAGGTCGAGAACCTGACGGTCGAGTTCCGTATCCTGTCCGCGCATGTCCAGATCGATTTTCTTGCCCAGTTCGACCGAAATATCACGGATAATCCGGGGAAGCTTCGCCCAGGCATTACCGATGGGCTGCATCCGGGTTTTCATGACGCCTTCCTGAAGTTCGGAAACGACATGGTTCAGACGTTGGAGCGGCGCCGTAAATTCGCTTTCGCTTTGCGTGCGGAGAATCTGAAGTAGCTGGTTACGGGTCAGCACAAGCTCGGAAACCATCGTCATCAGATTTTCAAGAACGTCCACATTGACCCGGAGCGATTGCGCGGCGACGGCAGAAGTTTTCGGACCGTCTTCTGCCGAAGCGCCTCTTGGGGCGGCGGGCGGGGCGGCAGCCGCAGGCTGTTTCGGGGGTGTGCTTTTTGCCGGCTTTGCCGCCGCAGGCTCTTCGGGTGGTGCGGCGGGCTCTTCTTGTTCTTCGGATTCGGCTTCGTTCAAAAATTCTTCGGCCATGGCCTCCGTGTCGATCAACCGGATTTCATCGGGAAGTTCGCTATCGGCAAAATGATCCTCAACGGCGGCAAGCGCGCTTTCCGCTTCTTCAAATTTTGTTTTTTTCTTGCCGTCTTCGTCCGTGGCCTCCGGCTCTGTGCTTTCCGGCGCTTTTTCTTCTTCCTCCGGTCCCGGCGCATCCTGGAAAGCGGCTTCCAGTTCGTCGGCAGCGGAATCGTCTCCGTTGGCTTTGTTGAAAACATCGTCCAGTTTCTTCAAAAGCGCCGTATCGTCGCCTTCCGGTTCCGTCCCGGTTTCTTCAATGCCGGCCAGAATCACCCGGACCGTATCGATCGATTCGAAAATCAGTGTCACGTAAGCGGGCGTGACTTCCAGTTTTCCGTCCCGGAAAAGCCCCAGCACGTTTTCGGCATGGTGGGCGACCGTCTCCAGACGCGGCAGACCGAGGAATCCGCAAGTCCCTTTGATCGTGTGCATCAGACGGAAAATTTTCGCCAGCAAGTCCTGATCGTTCGGATTTTGCTCGAGATTGACGAGATCCACATCAAGCTCTCCGAGGCTTTCGTTCGTTTCGGTCAGGAATTCGGCTATCAGGTCATCCATACTGTGATCCCCGGCTGGAAGGTGACAGGACAAAGAACGGAACGATCCTTCCAAAATGCCCGTAAAACCTTAACGAATCGTTACTTTTCAGGCTTTACGCAACCCTGGTCAGACGTCCCGGCGCGGCGTATCCGCACACAGCGTCCTATACTATACATGTTCGAAAATGAAATGGACATGCCGAAATGTCGCGGCAGGAAGACTCATGTTCCCGTGTGCAGGCGGACGGTCAGCGTAACCGTGTTTTCCGCCTGTGTTTCCAGAGAAAGCGCATAACCGTATCCCCGCGCGATCAGGCCGTAAAAATAGGGGTGGGCCAGTTTGGGTTCCAGCGCATCGGGCATCATCCGCCCGGCAAGGGCGGCGGCGCTTCCGGGGCGCGGTGCGGCGTCCTGCCCGGTGCCCGTCACGATCCAGCCCGAATCGCTTCCGCCCTCAGTCTCCGGGCGCACGGCGATCGCTCCGCCGCGCGGCAGGCATTCATGGATCATCAAGAGCGCGCCCATCAGGATTTTTGAAAACGCAGGCGGCAGAAAGATCCCGCCGAGCAGGGCGTCCGGATCCCAGTCCTGCGTGATTTTCGCGGGATCGACGAATTTATCGAAAGCCTCGCGCACGTTCGGCGGCTTGATCGAAGGATCCGATCCGCCCGCGCCGTAGGCCAGCCGGAACGCTTGCAGTTTTGCGCTCGCCTGTGCCGCGCTGTAGGAAATCAGGCCGAGCGCGTCGTCGAGCGACTCCGCGCCCATCTCCTCCAGAAACTCGATCCCGTTATTGATCGCGCCGACCGGCGATACGATGTCGTGACAGATCCGCGAGGCCAGAAGCTCCAGATCCCGCAGCCGGTTCAAGTCGTTCTCATCACCGTCCGAAGAGGCGTTCATGCCTGATCCTCCCTGTCATCCGGGAAATGGATGGTGTAGCCGATATTGGCTATCTCGTGGGCCAGCATGCGTTTCATGGCCGCCATAGCCCCCGGATTGACGGCCTCAATCCGGCTGACCAAAACGTTTTGCGTATTCGAATGGCGCAGGAGCCACCATCCGCCCTCCGTGATCACCCGGACGCCGTCGGTATCGATGATCTCGAACCCTTCTTGTTCGGCGCGGGGCCGGAGGTTTTCAAGGACGCGGGGGACGAGCACGAATTTTTCGGCTTCATCCACTTCAAAACGAATTTCGGGCGTGCTGTAGGGACGCGGCAGATGCGCCGTCAACCCGGAAAGCGGCGACTCGGATTCATTCATTTCCGCCAGCAGGCGCACGGCGCAATACAGCGCATCGTCGAACCCGTAATATTTGTCGCCGAAGAAAATATGTCCCGAGAGTTCTCCGGCGAGCGGCGCGTTCATCTCCGCCATCTTGGCCTTGATCAGGGAATGGCCGGTCTTCCACATGACCGGACGTCCGCCGAGCCGGGAGATTTCGTCGAACATGACCTGGGAACATTTCACATCGCCGATGATCGGCGCGCCGGGATTGTTTTCAAGGACGTCCCGCGCATAAACGGTCATCAGCATATCGCAGCGCAGGATGTTCCCTTTCTCGTCAATCGCGCCGATCCGGTCGCCGTCGCCGTCGAACGCGATCCCGAGATCGCAGCCCTGCTCGGTTACGACGTTTTGCAGGTCGCGCATATTCTCGTCGACCGTCGGGTCGGGATGGTGATTCGGGAAGTCCCCGTCTACGGCGTCATAAAGCAGAATATGCTCGCCGGGCAGGCGGGAGACCAGCTTGTGAAGAACCGCGCCTGCGGCGCCGTTTCCGGCGTCCCATGCGACTTTGAAGTCCCGCTTGCATGAGAAATCGCGCAGCAGCCGCTCGATATAGGTCTCCGCGATATCGAGCGTCCGGACGCTGCCCTTCGCGTCCGGCGTTTCGAAATCGCCGGACGCGGCAATTTCGCCGATTTCCTGAATGGTCTCGCCGAAGATCGGGCCGTTCTGGAGCGTCAGCTTGAAGCCGTTATAATCCGGGGGATTATGCGAGCCGGTGATCATGATGCCGCCGTCCTGCATCAAATCCTTGACGGCAAAGTAAAGCATTGGCGTGGGGCCAAGTCCGACATTCGTGACCTGCAGGCCGGTTTGCGCCAGTCCGTCGATCAGAGCCTGCGCAAGCCCGGGCGAGCTGTGCCGGCCGTCATAGCCCACGCAAACGGTCTCGCCGCCGATTCGCCGCCGTATATATGTGCCGAACGCCCGGCCGATCAGTTCGGCCTGTTCCGGGCCGAGATTGATTCCGATTTGTCCGCGGATATCGTATTCCCGCAGAATTTCGGGCGAAAGAGACGCCGGGAGAGACTCCCGGGCGGCACGCGTTTGGGAACGAATCATGTTTTTTTCCGTACTCATAATTACAAGGATTCCGCCATTTTCTTGACGGCGGCCCGGACCTGCGGGCCGATCTCCGGATCGCGGACGCTGTAGGCCAGATTGGCCTGAATAAAGCCGATGCGGCTCCCGCAGTCATAGCGCGTCCCGTCAAAACGCAGACCGTTGAAAGGCTGGCGGCCGATCAGTTTCGCCATCGCGTCCGTAAGCTGGATTTCTCCGCCCGCGCCGGTCTCGAACGCATCGAGATATTCGAAGACTTCCGGCTGGAGAATATAGCGGCCGATGATGGACAGGGTCGAGGGCGCGTCCTCCGGTTTCGGCTTCTCGACAAGGCCCTTGATTTCGGCCAGTTTTCCATCGTCCTTGCCGGTGTCGAGAATCCCGTATTTGGACGTGTCCTCGCGCGGCACGTCCATGACGGAGACCATATTCCCGCCCATCTTTTCATAGAATTCGACCATCTGGCGCATACAGCCTTTTTCGGCGAGGACGACGTCATCCGGCAGAATAACGGCAAAGGGCTCGTTGCCGACCAGCGCCTTTGCGCACCAGACGGCGTGGCCGAGGCCGAGCGCGCGCGGCTGGCGCGTCAGGAAGAGCTTTCCGGCCGGCATTTCGCTGCGGCGCACGCGCGCGATCATATCCGTTTTGCCCCGGGATTCGAGCGTTTCCATCAGTTCCGGCTGATAATCGAAATGCTCTTCCAGCATTTCCTTGTGCCGGCCGGTTACAAAAATGAATTCCTCGATCCCGGCTTCGCGCGCTTCTTCGTAGGCATGCTGGATCAGCGGGCGGTCGACGAGGGGAAGCATTTCTTTCGGCATGGATTTGGTCGCCGGAAGAAAGCGTGTGCCGAGCCCCGCGACGGGGAAGACAGCTTTACGAACGGGCTTGATCGCAGATGTCATGAGGTGTGTCACCGTGTGTTGTTGAACCGTACGTCCGTTTTGCATTTTTTGGTCCGAAATGCAAGGCATGATTTCCGGTTTTACGGCGCCTCATCGTCCCGGCGCTCGTCTTCGTTCTCATCTTCATATGTGACGTCTTCGGCTTTCAGATCGATGACGTCGTCCTCCGGGCCCGGAGACGATAGACGCTTTTTGTATGCCTGATAGAGGATCGGCAAGAGCGCCGCGAGCCCGACGAGCGCCATCGCCAGACGTCCCGTTACGGCCAGATACAAAAGGAGGAGCCCGGCCGCAATGACGAATGCGATTTGCAGGCCGCGTTTCAGATCGGCGGTTCGGGCTGTTCCCGCCAGACGCATCAGCGCGAAGACAAACAGGGCGCCGCCGAGAGCAAGCAAAAGATAGGGCATGGATCAGGATACTCTTTTCATGTTCGCCGTCTTATCGGATTTCAGATAGGCGGGTTTGGGCATCGGGCCCTTGATGATGTCCGGACCGATGGCGAGAATCAATCCCCGCACTTCCTGACGCGCGGCCAGATGGGAGTAGGTCATGATATGATCCGGATCTTCCTTGAGATCAAGAAGCGTCAGTCCCTTGAGGAATAATTCGCGAAAGACGACCCGCTCTCCAAATCCGGGCGCGAGGACGAAACCGAATTCGGCGCTCATCTTCTCAAGCAGGCGTCCGACATCGTTTTTATTCTTTGCGTTCAGGTGTCCGAGCCGGTTGCGCATAACGAGCCAGCGGCACGGCAATCCCGTCCGCTCCATTCTGGCGGCTGTCTGTTCCTTGACCATGCGCGTATAGACGGACGGGCCGCGCAGGTCCATCGTATCCATATCGACCCGGCCGATGACGTCGAGATCCACGAAGCTGTCATTGACGGGCGTCACGATCGTGTCCGCATGGGCGTGGGCGAGGCGCGAGAGGAAACAATCGCTGCCCGGCGTGTCGATCACAATGAAATCGCAGGACGGACCGAGCTCTTCCAGAGCCATCATCAGGAACAGGAAGTCTTCTTCTTCCTGTGACTTGCGTTCGTCCGCCTCCGAGCGGGGGATCGCCATGTGCGGCGGGGACGGAAGGTCCCGCCTGCGCGTGCGTTCGATGTAGTCCCACCTGTTCTTGAAATAACGGGACAGCGTCCCCTGCCGGGCGTCGAGGTCGATCGTGCCGACGCGGTACCCCAGACGGAGCAGGGCGATCGCGGCGTGCATCGCCGAGGTCGATTTTCCGGATCCGCCCTTTTCGTTTCCGAACACGACCACATGCGCGCGCTTTTCGGTTCCCTCCGGCCGCGCATCCGTTTTCCGCCCCTTGTCATTTGCCACAGTTTTCGACATGGTATGAAAGCCTGTATTCATATTCATAAGATAAAAGAATAATACCGAAAAAACGGCGTTTGACCAGTAGAGTTTGTATAGGAGCCTTTGTAAAAATCTCCTGCAGTACAGAAAACGTCATTCCCGCGAAGGCGGGAATCTTTTAGAAACAGTCTACTGAAAGATTCCCGTTTTCACGGGGATGACGAGAAAGAAGGATACACAACGATGGCGGACGATATGGGGCGGCTGGCCTCCCTGCGATGCGTGATGGCGGATGAAAAGCTCGACGGCTGGATCGTTCCGCATGCCGACGAGTTTCAGAACGAGATGCTGCCGCCCGCCGCGGAGCGGCTGGCCTGGCTGACCGGCTTTACCGGATCGGCCGGGATCGCCGTTGTTCTCTCCGGGGGACGCGCCGCCGTTTTTACGGATAGCCGTTACACGATTCAGGTGCGCAGGCAAACGGACGAGTCTGTCTATGAAACTTTTAACGTTCCCGACTCCTCTCCTCTTGAGTGGGCGGCCGGCGTTCTGAAAAACGGCGGGACGATCGGATACGATCCCCGGCTTGTCACCATCGCACAGCTTGAGGCATGGCAGAAAAAAGCCTCGGAAAACGATCTTGTTTTGCGCCCGGTCATGGATAACCTCATCGACCGGATCTGGGAGGACCGCCCCGCCGAGCCGGCGACGCCCGTTACCCCCTTCCCGCTTGAGACTGCGGGGTGGCGTGCGGCCGAAAAACTGGAGATGATCCGCCATGATCTAGCCGCGCGGGATTTGTTCGGGTTTGTCCTGACCATGCCGGACAGTGTCGCCTGGCTCCTGAACGTCCGGGCGCAAGACGTCCCGCATACGCCTTTGCCTCTTTCCCGTTTGATTATCCGGGCGGACCGGCTGACGTGGTTTATCGACCCGGCCCGGGTGCCGGAGGATTTGCGCCGCGCGCTTGCGCAGGAAACGGGGATCGAAATTCTCCCGCCGGACAGGTTATCCGGGGCCGTGACGGCGTTAGGGGAAGATGCGGCCGAAGCCGGAAAATCCATCGGCCTCGATTATTCTACAGCCACGGACTGGGTCCGGATGCATATCGAAAGCGGCAAGGGACGCATTGCCGATGTGAAAGATCCCTGTGCCGCGCCGCGTGCCCGGAAGACATCTGCCGAGCTGGAGGGGATGCGCCGGGCGCATGTGATGGATGCTCTGGCCCTCGTCCGGTTTTTGTTCTGGCTAGAGAGGGCGGGCAAGGCCGAACTGGCCTCTTTGAGCGAATTTGATCTTGGCGAACGGCTTCTTGCCTTTCGGACGGAGGCCGGCGGCGAGCGGTTTCGCGGGCCGTCCTTTGATACAATTGCCGGATACAATGAAAACGGTGCCGTCGTCCATTACCGCGCCGAAGAAAAAACGGCGGCGCGAATCGTTCTGCCCGGTGTTTTGCTCCTTGATTCCGGCGGGCAGTACGATTGCGGGACGACCGATATCACGCGGACGATCCCGCTTGGCGAGCCCTCCCGGATTGCCGAGATGTTCCCTGATTTTCCGGAATGCTATACCCGCGTTCTGATGGGACATATTGCGCTGGCTATGGCGCGTTTCCCGGACGGGACGCGCGGGGTTCAGCTTGATGCGTTCGCGCGCCGGCCGCTCTGGGACGCCGGGCTCGATTACATGCACGGGACCGGCCACGGCGTCGGGTGTCATTTGTCCGTTCATGAGCAGGCCGCGCATATCTCGCCCCGCGGAAACGCGCCGCTCGAGGCCGGAATGGTTATCTCGAACGAGCCGGGGTATTACCGCGAAAATGCGTTCGGTATCCGGACGGAAAGCCTCGTCGCCGTCCGGCGCGATGAGCGTTATGACGCAAGCCTGTCGTTTGAGACGCTGACCCTTGTGCCGATCCGCACGGATTGCCTGATGGCGGAACTGATGACCGCCCGCCAGATCGCGTGGCTGAATGCGTATCATGCCCGCGTGCGGGAGACCCTTGCGCCCTGTCTTGCGCAGGAACCGGATCTTCTGGCGTGGCTTGAGGCCGCCTGTCAGCCTGTAGTCAACCTATAGAATGATGAAGGCGCGGCCATCTTTTCCTTGCAGGCTCATAACGGCTATGGATAATGTGTCTCTATCCAAAACGATGAGGGACTCATGCGCATATTCACACGCACGCTGAACACAGATTTCCGGGGATCGCTTTTCTTTACGGTGTCCTGCGCTGCCTGTCTGTTGCTTTTGATCTCGCTTGGCGGATGCGCATCATCCGGCGAGGCGGATAACCCCCCCCCCGAAAAAACGGCGGACGAGATTTATCAGGACGCCGAAGCCGCGATGGAAGGGAAAAATTACGCCGAGGCCACCCGCCTGTTCGAGGACGTAGAGCGGCAATATCCCTACTCCACGCTTGCGACGGACGCCCAGATACAGGCGGCCCTGTCTTCCTATAAAGACCAGCGGTATCTGGAGGCCATTCTCGCGCTGGAGCGGTTCATCGAGCTTCATCCGGGGCACGACCATGTCGATTATGCGTATTACCTGATTGCGCTGTCTTATTACGATCAGATTTCCGACGTCCGCCGGGATCAGGAAATCACCCGTCAGGCTCTGGATTCGCTGAACAACCTCCTGCGCCGCTTTCCGGACAGCCCGTATGCGCGCGATGCCGCATACAAGCGGGATCTGACCCTCGATCACCTCGCCGGAAAGGAAATGGAGATCGGACGGTATTACCTCAAGCGCGGGCAAATTAACGCTGCCATCAACCGCTTCCGGGAGGTCATTTCTTCTTATCAGACCACGACCCATACGCCGGAGGCGTTGCACCGGCTCGTTGAATGTTATCTCATTCTCGGTCTGAAAGACGAAGCCCTGCACGTTGCGGCGGTGCTCGGGTATAATTATCCGGGATCGGAGTGGTATCAGAAGAGCTATAACCTCCTCGATCCTGACGCACAGGCAACCCTGAAACAAGATACGTCCTGGTTCGGGCGGACGGTTGAAGGCCTGCTCAACCGTCAGGCCGACTGACCCGGGCCCGGCGGCGACCATAAACATATGCTAAGAGCGATTGATATTCGCAATGTTGTCCTGATCGACCGGCTTACCCTCACGTTTCCGGAGCAGGGCGCATTGTGTGCTTTGACCGGCGAGACCGGGGCCGGAAAATCCATATTGCTGGATTCCCTCGGTCTGGCCCTCGGGCGGCGCGCCGAATCGGGCCTTGTGCGCCGGGGCGCGGATCAGGCCATTGTGAGCGCGACCTTTGAGCCGGACGCCGGACATCCTTCCTTCCGCCTTCTTGACGATCAGGGGATTCCGGGCGAAGATCTTTTGATCCTGCGCCGGACGCTTGGGGCGGACGGACGAAGCCGCGCCTTTATCAACGATCAACCGGTCAGTATCGGTTTTCTCGGACAGGTCGGGCAGACTCTTGTCGAGGTCCACGGCCAGTTCGACACGCACGGGCTTCTTGATCCGAAAACCCATCGCGGCCTTCTGGACCGCTATGCCTGCGTTTCGGCGCAAACGCCGGCCGCATGGGAGGCATGGCAGAGCCTCGAGCGGCGTTATCAGGATGCCCGCCGTGCCGCGGAGCAGGCCCGTACGGAAGAGGATTTCCTTCGCCAGTCTATCGAAGATCTGGATGCTCTTTCGCCCGAACCCGGAGAAGACGCGACGCTTTCCGAGTTACGGGAGCGGCTGATGCACCGGGAAAATATGCTTTCCGCCCTCGGCGACGCGCACCGGATGCTCTGCGGGGATCAGGGAGATGGCGGCGCGGAGCCTCTTGTCGGCGGCGCGGCGCGGGTTCTGGAGCGGATGTCCGCCCATGGCGGGAGCGCGTTTGACGAGATCATCGCCGCGCTCGACCGGGCGGCCGGAGAGCTTTCGGATGCCATGGCTTCAATCGAGACTGTCAGTGCGGATCTTACCGAAGGGGAGCGGTCTCTTGAGGAGATTGACGACCGGTTGCACGCGATCCGCGCCCAGGCCCGCAAGCATGGCTGCGCGCCGGACGATCTTCCCGCGCGCCGGGATGCTCTGGCGGCCCGGCTTGACCTGATCACGCATGAAGACGAACGCCTTGCCGCGCTCGAGCATGAGATTTCGGCGGCGCGGGCCGCCTATATTGACGCGGCGCGCGCGGCGCATGATCGTCGCTGTGCGGCGGCGGCCGAGCTGGATTCCCTGATTGCGGGCGAGCTTGTCCCGCTTAAACTCGGAAAGGCGCAGTTTGAAACGCAGATTCTGGACCTTCCCGAGACCGGGTGGGGACCGTACGGATACGATCAGGTGCGTTTTCTGGTCGCGACCAATCCCGGAAGCGCGCCCGGGCCGCTTCATAAAATCGCCTCCGGCGGGGAGCTGTCCCGCTTTATGCTCGCGATGAAAGTCGTCATGTCCCGCACGGGGGATGCCGGGACGCTCATTTTCGACGAAGTCGATAGCGGGATCGGCGGATCGACGGCGGATGCCGTTGGAGAGCGGCTTGCCCGTCTCGGGCGGGACCGTCAGGTCCTTGTCGTGACCCATGCGCCGCAGGTCGCCGCGCGGGCGGCATATCACTGGATTGTCTCGAAAACGGATGAACGCGACGAAGGCGGCGCCATCGTGCGGACAGGGATCCATCCGCTCGACGATCCGGCACAGCGGCGCGAAGAAATCGCCCGGATGCTTTCCGGAGCGGAGATCACGCCGGAAGCCCGCGCCGCGGCCGAGAAATTACTTGAAGCACAAGACGAAAAGGACTTTGTACGTGCCTGATATCGAGAACAACATCAAAGACAAGCATAAAGATCTCTGCGCGCAGATCCGGCATCACGACCGGAAATATCATCAGGAAGACGCGCCGGAAATCTCGGACGCCGCATATGACGCGCTGCGGCGGGAGCTTGAGGCTTTGGAGGATGCGCATCCGGAATTGCGGGAGACACCCGATAGTCCGTCCCGCAGTGTCGGCGCCGCGCCCGCGCAAGGATTTGTGAAGGTTCGTCACGCCGTCCCGATGCTCTCTCTGGCGAACGCAATGACCGCAGAGGACGTACAGGATTTTCTGGCCCGGGTGCGGCGGTTTCTTTCGCTTTCGGATGAAGACGGGGTCGACGTTCTGGCGGAGCCCAAAATCGACGGTCTGTCCTGCTCTCTGCGCTATGAGAACGGGCGGCTTGTGATGGCGGCCACACGCGGGGACGGGGCCGAAGGCGAGGATATCACCCGCAACGTGCAGGCGATCGACGATATTCCCAAAACGCTTGCGTTTGAGGGAGACGCGCCGGAGGTGCTTGAAGTCCGGGGAGAGATTTACATGCGCCGGGATGACTTCGGGGCCTTGAATGCGCGTCTTGAGGCTGCCGGGAAAAAGATTTTCGCCAATCCCCGCAATGCGGCGGCGGGTTCCGTGCGGCAACTGGACCCTTCGGTTAGTGCGGAGCGGCCGCTGCGCTTTTTTGCGTATGCGACCGGGGAAGCCGGTGACGGCGTCCCCACTTTTTCGACCCAGAAAGATCTGCGCGATTATCTGGGGGCGTGTGGCTTTATCGTCTCTGCACCCGCCCGGTTATGTGCGGATGCGGATGCGCTCCTCCTCTTTCATGAAGATATCCTTGCCGCCCGCCCGGACCTTCCGTTTGATATTGACGGGCTGGTCTATAAGGTCAACCGGCGCGACTGGCAGGCGCGTCTTGGGTTCGTCGCCCGTGCGCCGCGATGGGCGATCGCGCATAAATTTCCGGCGGAACGCGCGGTCACGACGATCCGGGAGATTCGGGTGCAGGTCGGGCGGACCGGGACCCTGACCCCTGTCGCGGAGCTGGAGCCGATCACGGTCGGCGGCGTCGTGGTCAGCCGCGCCACGCTTCATAACGAGGATGAAATCGCCCGCAAGGATATCCGCGTCGGCGATCATGTCGAGATCCAGCGTGCGGGGGATGTCATCCCGCAGGTCGTCGCCGTTCTGCCGGAGCATCGTCCGGCGGACAGCGTGCCGTTTGATTTTCCGCAGGCCTGCCCGGAATGCGGGTCGATTGCGATCAGAGAGGCCGGAGAAGCCGCGCGGCGGTGTACGGGCGGATTGATCTGTCCGGCGCAGGCTTTGGAGCGGCTCAAGCACTTTGTCTCACGGAATGCGCTGAATGTGGATGGGCTCGGCGAGCGTCTTCTCGCCCGGTTCATGGCCAAAGGCTGGGTTTCGTCTCCGGCCGATTTATTCGACCTTCCGCAGGTTAACGCCGGGGCGGCGGAGCCGCTTGAAACATGGGACGGCTGGGGGGCGCAATCCGTCCGCAATCTCTTCGCCGCCATTGAGGCCGCGCGGGAACAGCCGCTCGACCGGTTTATCTATGCGCTCGGGATCCGGCAGGTCGGGCAGGCAACGGCCAGACGTCTGGCCGCGGCCTGTTTGACCCTTGGAAACTGGCGGGACGCCATGGCCCGGGCGCAGGACCGGGACGGCGAAGCGTATGCCGATCTTTTGGCCATTGAAGATATCGGGCCCGGTGTGGCCGACGATCTTCTCGGCTTTTTTGCCGAAGCGCATAATCTCGCCGTTCTGGACGCGCTTTGCGCGCGGATGACGATCACCGATTACGCGCCGCCTTCCCGCGCCGCAGATTCGCCCCTCTCCGGGAAGACGGTCGTCTTTACCGGCACGCTTTCCACCATGAGCCGGGACGAGGCCAAAACCCGCGCCGAGGCCATGGGCGCGAAAATCAGCGGCTCCGTCTCCAAAAAGACGGACTATATTGTCGCAGGGGCGGATGCCGGATCGAAGCTGGAAAAGGCAAAAACTCTCGGCATTACGGTCCTGAGCGAACAAAACTGGCTTGATATGGTTTCAAAAAATTGATTTGCCGCAACATTCCTATGCGCGTATGCTCAACGACAAGACACTCTGAATTCCAGTATTTTTCTGGTATTTTCGGTTACCTGGTACTCTTTGAATTTTCTATATACGTGGAGCCTTTTGATTATGTTTGGTTTGTTCAAGCCCAAAAAACTGCCATCCTCGACGACCGATCAAAATGCGCCTTCATCCGTTTCCCATTCCGACGCGCCCGAAAACGACCTTGGCGTCACGGATGAGTGCATGG
Source organism: Alphaproteobacteria bacterium (assembly GCA_028277665.1). Taxonomy (GTDB): domain Bacteria; phylum Pseudomonadota; class Alphaproteobacteria; order Micavibrionales; family Micavibrionaceae; genus JANQFU01. Next base: position 22,656 of record JANQFU010000030.1, read on the forward strand.
AAAAACTCCGCCGCGGACTGGACGCATTGTACGAGCACAAACTCGATCAGGCCCCGGATGTTCCTCCTCTTTTGAAAGAGTTGTTGTCGCCGATCGCGAAAACGCTCGCAAAATCGGATCGGAATGCCCTGGAGCATGCCGTTTCCCAGACCATCGACCTCACGGAAGAGGTTGTATTCGCGTCCAACATGCACCGGGAAGCCCAGAACGTAGATGCCCGGGCCCAGACGATTGCCGCCGCCGCCGAGGAGATGGTTGTCACGGGAACCGAAATCTCGCGCGTGGCCGAGCAGGGCGCGCAGGAAAGCGAAGACACTTACCGCAGCTCTTCCGAAGGGCAGGAAGCGGCCAGCCGTTCCCACAAAGCCATGACGGAGATCACCGGCGCTTTTCACGGCGCGTCCGAGAAAGCCGGAGCGCTGGCCCAGGCGTCGTCCGATATCGGCGATATCGTCCAGAAGATCGAGGATATCGCGAACCAGACCAATCTTCTTGCCCTGAACGCGACGATTGAGGCCGCCCGCGCCGGCGAAGCCGGAAAAGGCTTTGCCGTTGTCGCGTCAGAAGTCAAGGATCTGGCCCGCCAGACGACGGAGGCGACCGAAGATATTCGGAGCAAGATCACAAGCCTGCAGGCCGATATGAATGAAATTGTCAGTGCGATGAATGAAGGTATTACCGTTGTCAAATCGGGCGAGGAGACCATCGATAATACGCTCAAGCTGATGGCTGAAATCGGTGAAAAGGCGAGTTCTACAAATGCTAAAATGATGGAGATCAGCAATATTCTGGGAGAGCAACAAAAAGCGACCCAGGATGTGGCCGAGGGCATTCAACAGATCGCGGCCATGTCGTCTTCGAACATGGAGCAGGTCGACCACCTGATCGACAGCAAAATTAACAAGGAAAGCAATATCCAGAGCGTTCTGGCTGAAATTCAGGAACGGGATATCCCCGGTAAGGTGATCCTGCTGGCCAAATACGACCACGCGATATGGCGCAAACAGCTTGGGGAAATGGTTGTCGGACGGCTCAAAATCGATCCGGAATCTTTGTCGAGTCATCATTCCTGCCGTCTCGGCCAGTGGTACGACAAAATCACCGATCCGGATGTCCGCAATCATCCCTCTTACAAAAAACTGGAAGCGCCGCACAAAACCCTGCACGACCACGGTAAGCTTGCCGTCCAGTACTATAATGAAAATAAACGCGAAGAAGCGTATGAAGAAATTGAGAGAGTCCGGATTGCCTCTATCGACGTCATGGCCTGTCTGGACGACCTGATCGAGATTAGCCGGAAATAGGCCGAACTATTGTATAGAAACCCCTGAAAAAGCTCCCTTAATACAAAAGCCGTCATTCCCGCATTCGCGCACAACTGTTAACGCGCAATCCCGGAACTTAGGTGAGCCTTGAAAACCGGAAGGTTTTCATTTGGCGAGACTTAATATCCGGGATCTCTTGTTTGGAGACTCCGGTTCTGCGCAAAATCTCCGCTTACGCGGAGCTTTTGCTTGCCCGGGGTTGCGATTTATAGTGCATGGAACAAATTGATTGTACACAAAAAACCTTCTCCCCCGCGGGGAGAGGGGGAATCTGTGCAATTGTTTGCCCAAGCGATTTAGGAGGCAAGAATTTTTTGAAAGAATCGATCAAAAAATCTCTGCCTTCGCGGGGATGATGATACGTCTCAATTGCTTGTCTGTGTTGCTTGCTTTTCTTACTTCCCGGCCTTGATTTTCTCAAAACGGGAGAATGCCGCTTCGACTTCCTTCGGATAATCCCTGCGCTCGATAAATTCTCCTCCACCTGTGTTCCGGGTCATGGATTTTTCGAGGACCTTCAGCAAGTCTTCTGCAATTTCTGCGTCTTCCTGATCCAGAGCGCGCTCCAGCGCGTAAAGAATTCTGTCGCTCAGGCGGACGTAATTTTCATTTATTTCAACGACCATTCTCAAGTTCCCTTTATCTGTGTCGATTCCTTTGCAAAGGTTATTTTATCCTGAAGTGTTTGTCCAATAAACTCCTCGCAAAAGAAGGAATGTCACGAATTTAGTGCATACATTTTAACACCTTCTTCCCTTTCCATTCAATGGAGAAAATGGAAAGGGAAGGCTTGTTATGAGCAATCCAGTGCGGGAAAAATTTTCTGGACGCGAGAGGGCGGAAGCTGGCTGACAAAGGTCTTTAGAGAATTTGTAACCGCAAGACTCTGGGGTCTAAGATATGTATAAGGAATATAAGCGCAATCATCCGGGAAGGGGAGAGAAGAGTGACGATAGGCATAAGAAATATGTTTTTTTTGCAGAATTTGAGGCGGGTATCTGTTCGGTGTGCCGGTTATTTGCGCGCGGAGAACATCCTGCCCCGCATCCTCAATTTTTGCAGCAATTGCCTCAAGCGTCCGGCGCATCTTTTCGCCAAGACCTTCCAAAGTCTCCTCCTCGATAATACATGTGTTTTTCTCCGGTCCCGGAGAAGCCACAGCAATAAAAATTTCACTGAGTCGTTCTGCGGTCCAGAGAATGCCGTCATGCCCGGGCATCTCCCGCAGCCGCGAGATCGTTCTCTGCCGTGAGACGTTTCGAAGAGAGTCCTGTTGATCTCAAGAAGGGAACGGTTCAGATCCTCAAGGAGACAGGGTGCATGACGCACATGGAAAATGTAGGACACCGGGATCTTAAGGACGCCTGTGATTGCTTGCTTCCCGAGGAGGTCGGCAGGAATTTTGCCGGTACGATTTTCAGAAAAGGACATCTGGTCTCTCGGAAAAAAACTTCCGAAAACTGTGGTCTCTTCAATAATTAGAGGCTGTACTCGTGATGTTCGGGCTCCCGGCATAACCGTATTCCATCCCTTGTTTCGTCTCCACCGCCGGAGAAAATGGGGAGCGTATCAAGGATGGATGAATTATGTCAACGGAATTTGTTGTCGGGACCGGTTTCTACAACGGCAAGGCTTTTTCCACGATGGCCGCGAAGACGGAAATTCCGGTGGGAATGACCGCATCGTTAAAATCATAGCCCGGGTGGTGGAGTTTCCGGTTATGCGGGCTGTCCGGCGTGTCCGGCTCCCCCTGCCCCAGAAAAAAATAACAACCGGGCTTTTCAAGGAGGAACGCGCCGAAATCTTCCCCGCCCATGCTCATTTCAACGTCCGGATCGACATTCCCGGGCCCGAGAACCTCTTCCAGAACATGACGAACAGTCTCGGCTTCCTGCGGATCGTTGATTGTCGGTCTTGCCCCCTTAACGATATCGAGATCGATCTCGACACCATAAGCGCGGGCGATGCCGTCACAGACGTCCCGCATGCGGGTGTGGATGAGCTCTTGCGTCGCGGGATCGAAAGACCGGATCGTGCCGCTCATTTTCGCTTCGTCCGGAATGACGTTAAACGCTCCGACCCCGGATTGAAAATTCGTAACGCTGAGGACGGCGGGCTGGATCGGGTTCACGTTCCGGGAGACAATCTGCTGGAGGCTCTGGACGAGCGCGGATCCGGCAACGACCGGATCGATGGTCTCCTGCGGATACGCGCCGTGTCCGCCTTTGCCCTTGAGGGTGATATGAAATCTGTCGACCGAGGCCATGATCGGGCCGGGCCGGACCCCGGCCTTGCCCCGCGGAATCCACGGCCAGTTATGCAACCCGTAGATCGCGTCGACGGGATAGTCCTTCAGGATCCCCTCATTGATCATTTTGTCTGCACCGCACGCGCCTTCTTCACCCGGCTGAAAAACAAGATGAACAGTGCCGTTAAACCGGTTGTGATCGTGAAGATATTTGGCGGTGCCAAGAAGGATCGCCGAATGGCCGTCGTGACCGCAGCCATGCATTTTTCCGGGGGTCTTTGAGGCCCAGGGCTGCCCGGATTTTTCGACAAGATCAAGCGCATCCATATCTGCGCGCAGGCCGATTCGCTTGCCGGAGGAGGTCGAGGCGCCTTCAATCGTCGCCACAATCCCGGTCTTCGCGTAGCCGCGCTCGAACGGAATTCCCCATTCCGTGAGCTTCCCGGCGACGAAATCGGAGATGAAGGTCTCTTCATAGGCCGTCTGCGGATTTTCGTGGAATTGCCGGCGGTATCCCGCGATCTCTTCGGCGAGGATCTGTAATGCGTTTGATTGGTTATCTGACATAAAGCAACTCCTGTATCTTGTATCTTTTTTATGTTATTTAACCTCAGCTATGGATAAGAGGACTTTAAAATCTTATAAACCAACCGTCATCCCGGCGAAAGCCGGGATCCAGTCATAGAGTTGTTTAAACGCGAAGGTCCGGAGTTTCGGAGGAGAACTCCGTTTCTGCGGGCCGTCGCGTAAAATAAGAAAAACGTTTTCTCTGGATCCCGGCTTTCGCCGGGATGACGTTGGTTTATAAGATTTTAAAGCCCTCTTATCCATAGCTGAGGTTAAGGGATATAATAGCCAAGGCGATTCAGCGCGACTTTAATTTGTCGGACGTCACGCGGATCCACCGCGCTGTTTGAAGAAAACGGTTTATTGAGCTTGATATTCATCTTTCCCTCGCGTTCCTGCGTCTCATATATTAATGAATATATTCCTATTTTAGGAATTTTGTCAAGATTTTTCCTTGCGGTTCTTACCCCTCGTCAATTTTACAAGGCCGAAACCCCGGACGAGAAAAACCGTCAGGTTTTTCGCAGATTCGGGGTCTCCCCACAGGAGGCTCTTTTAAAAAGACCCCGTGTCATGCACGGGGGTTCGGGGGGAGTTTTAAAAGTGACGGGGGGTGAGCTTGCGGTTTTTATCTCTTTAAGAGATAATTATTTATGAGAGTTATATGAGAAAAAAGCGACGAAAGCTCTGATCCGCATGCCGCAACATAAGGGCCGTGCGATCCGGACAGGCATGGAGAAAATCGCACAAGACCCGTTCGCGCAAGACAATACAGTAACGCGGCTTCAGGGCGTCGAGAACGGCTCTCTCTAAACTGTCCGGGATCCACCAGAACCTGATCTCGGAAATCGAAAGCGGCAAGAAGACGGGCTCCGTCGAAACGCTCAAGGCTCTGGCCGAGGTCATTTTTTCTTTGCAATTTTTTTAGAAAGAAAATAAAATATGTAAAATTTTTAAGAAGGAAACGCTATGGGCATATACGTCGGTCTACATCGCCAAAATCTTCAACAACCGCGTCAGGCGGAAAACGTCTCCGAGCGGGAGCTCCCGTCCCAAAACAGGCTTATCGACGCCATCAATCTGAGTTATGCCGGGTCCGGCCACGGCGGAAACGACCACGGCAAGGGCTTTTATATGGGGCTCCATGTCGCCCAGAACTATCTTGCGGCTTTTACGGGCGGACGCCCCTCCGAAAAAATTTTTTACACCGTAGAATTCAGCAATAATAACCCCATTACTCCCGATCTTTCCGATCACACAAAAAATTTTTTGATCGCCGGCAAACCCATCACGCCGGAGATCGTCGAGCGGATCGCGCGCGCCATAACGGAGATGAGCAACAGCAGCACACAGCGCCTGCGCGACGAATTCGACTGGATAAAAGAAGCCCGGACCTTCAGAGAACGTTATGCCCCTGAAAACCTCACTGATAATAACACCATAGAGAACATGGTTCGCGATCTTCAGTCGCAATACGGCACGCCGGATGAAAAAAATCATGAAAAAGCCTATGCGACCAAAATCTTTGAGCACGCCAATATTCACGGCATTGTAAGCGGATCTGTTGTGATGCTGGTCAGTTGCGCGGAACAATACAGACCCGTTCCGTTTGCATATGAAGGGCAATACACAGACATCGGAGATCTCCTCTGTGAAAAAGGCTGGGACGGTGTAGCTCTTTCGAAAGACGATGATGTGGCGCTTCGCAAAATGATCGCGGAGACGCTGATTGCCATCAGCAACGGCGAAAAAAACATCTTCTTACGTCTGCGCTCTCTTCGCCGCGCCATGGAAGACGTGATGCCGGAGATGCCGGAAGCTCTACGCGCACAGCTTGACAAGGCAGAACTTCAGGCCGCTGAGCTTTCCGGTCTCGGCCCGGACGACGTTATCAACCACCATATCGCATCGATTTACGTTGCGAACCGCCCCGCCCGCAATGCAGGCGAACACCTTCAGGGTTACAAAGAGAGAATGCAGGCGTGGGCGCAGGAAACAGTCCCGGAAATATCGGAGGACAGGCTCGCCGCATTTAACGAAGAGCTTCACGCCGAGATGCTGCGCGCGCACTGGGGTAATCTCGAAGGAGATTTCCGCCGCCGCGAGAAGATCGTTCTCAGCGATTACGGCTATCTCAACGACAACCAAGGCTCTGCGCTGGCCAGACGTGTTTGTGTTGACAATCCGATCCCTATCGGGGCCCTTTCCGCCCAGTTCGGAAATGTTCGGGGACAAGTCAAAGCTGTAGAAGCACGTTTTGCAAGCCTGCGATCTCAACCGACATAACGGAACCCTTGACAAATCCGCCCCAAACGCTTAGGTTCCCTTCGAATTCCCTGCATGGGTGATGGAATCCGTGCTTACGAGTACCCCGCAGTCGGCGAAGTTACGCTCACTGCGGCTCTTTTGTTTGTTTTTGTATTGCGAGTTTTGTTCATGTTTGAATCGCTAAGCGAAAAACTGGGGGGCATCTTCGATCATTTACGGCGCGGCGGAAAACTGCGCCCGGATGACGTCGACGCCGCCATGCGCGAAATTCGGCTCGCGCTGCTGGAAGCCGATGTCGCGCTCCCCGTCGTGAAGGATTTTATCGCCCGTGTGCGTGAGCAAGCCGTCGGAATCGAGCTGATCAAATCCGTCACGCCCGCGCAGCAAGTCGTCAAGATCGTCCATGACGAAATGGTCGCGCTTTTGGGCGGCGCACAGGATGAACTGCGCTTCGGCTCCGCCCCTGCGGCCTATCTGATGGTCGGGCTGCAGGGCTCCGGGAAAACGACCAGCACGGCCAAACTCGGTTATTTCCTGACCCGAAAACAGAATAAAAAGATCCTGATGGCCTCGCTCGACACGCAGCGTCCGGCCGCGCAGGATCAGCTCCGCGTCCTCGGAGATCAGACAGGCGTTGCCACGCTCCCGATCGTTGCCGGACAAACCCCGCTCGAAATCGCAAAACGCGCCATGAAAACCGGCCGTGAGGAAGGCTATGATCTTGTCCTCCTCGATACGGCGGGCCGCCTGTCCATCGATGAAACCCTGATGAACGAAGTCGCGGCCGTCCGCAAGGAAACAGGACCGGTTGAGACGCTCCTCGTCGCGGACGCCATGACCGGTCAGGACGCCGTTAATGTCGCCAAAGCCTTCGACGACAAAGTCGGTCTGACCGGGATCATCCTGACCCGCGTGGACGGGGATGCGCGCGGCGGCGCGGCGATGTCGATGCACGCCGTCACCGGCAAACCGATCAAAATGCTCGGAACCGGCGAAAAATGGGACGCGCTGGAGCCGTTTTATCCGGACCGGATCGCAGGCCGCATTCTGGGCATGGGCGACGTCGTCTCCCTCGTCGAAAAAGCGGCGGAGACCGTGGACCGCGAAGACGCCGAGAAAATGGCGAAGAAATTCCAGAAAGGGAAATTCGATTTCGACGACCTCCTCAGCCAGTACCGGCAAATGAAAAAGCTCGGTGGGATCGGCGCACTCGCAAAAATGCTTCCGGGTCTGGGCAAAATGGCCGGACAGCTTGATACAGCCAGTCTCGACGACAGCCTGCTCAAGCGTCAGGAAGCGATCATCCTGTCCATGACCCCCAAAGAGCGCGCGAAGCCGGACCTGATGAACGCCTCCCGCAAACGCCGGATTGCAAACGGATCGGGCACAACGGTTCAGGAGATTAACAAGCTCATCAAGCAGCAACAGCAAATGCAAACCGTCATGAAGCGCATGAAGAAAATGGGCATGGGCAAAATGATGGGCATGATGAAAGGCATGATGGGGGACAAAGACGCCGCCCTTCTCGAACAAATGGACAATATGAGCCCGGACGAGATTGAGGCCATGATGGCAGGCGGCGGGCCGGATTCTCTGGCCGCCGGAAAGAGCGACAGCCCGCTCGGCCCGAACCCGTTCGCCCCCGGAGGTTCTATGGGAGGGGCTATGCCTCCCTCACCGTTCGGAGGAATGGGCGGCATGCCGGGTCTCGCCGCACGCGGCGGCGCCAAAAAGAACCGGAAAAAGGGCCGCCGAAAATGAACACCGATTTATTAAACCGCCAAAACACCAAAACTTAAAAAGGAGAGAAAAATGGCACTTAAACTGAGACTGGCCCGCGGTGGGCGCACACACAAACCTTTCTACCAGATCGTGGTTGCGGATTCCCGCGCCCCGCGTGACGGACGCTTTATCGAGAAACTCGGGACGTATAACCCGCTTCTCGCCAAAGACGACGAAAACCGCGTCAAACTTGTCAAAGAGCGCGTGGAATACTGGCTCGGCCAGGGCGCGAAACCGAGCGAGCGCGTCGCGATCTTCCTCGGTCAGGCCGGGATTGCCGCGATGCCGGCACAACCGACCCGCCCGAAAAAGTCTGCACCGAAAGCCAAAGCTCAGGAAATGGCACGCGAGAAGGAAGAAAAGCTGAAAGCCAAACAAGACGCTGAAGACGCCGCAAAAGCAGAAGCGGAAGCCGCTGCCGCCGCACCGGCTGAAGAAGCTGCCCCTGCCGAAGAAACCCCGGCAGAAGCTGAATCCGAAGCAACGGAAGCGTAGTTTTTTTCAACGAGGGCTTTTCAGGGAACTGAGGCACAGAGCTTTATTTTTATTGTCATTCCCGCGAATGCGGGAATCTTTAGCCGCATTGAATAAAAAGATCCCCGCTTACGCGGGGATGACAACTATTCCCTTCTCTGCGCCTGAGATTATTAAAAAAAACATCAAAGGGTTGATTGACAATGCCCCCCTCATCCAAACGCATCTGCATTGGACGTATCCACGACGCGCACGGCGTGCGGGGGCTGGTCAAGATCCTCCCTTACGGGGAGGATCCCTCACTATTTGAAACAACCTGCGTCTACGACGCCCCATCGGGCGGCGCGCCGCTATCGATTACGCTTCAAAACCCGCAAGGAAAATACATCCTCGCAAAGATCGAGGGCGTTGACGACCGCGATTCGGCACTGGCCCTGCGCAGGACCGAAATATGGCTCGACCGGGAGGCCTTGCCGGAAACCGAAGACGACGAATTTTATATCGAAGACCTGAAAGGCCTGCGCGTAAAAACAGTTTCAGACACAGACGGCGGACATGTCATCGCCGTCCATGATTTCGGCGCAACACCGCTCCTTGAGATCCGCCCGCCGGAGGGGTCGAGCTATTACCTTCCCTTTACAAAAGAATGCGTGCCGGATGTGCATCCCGGCGATGGATATCTTGTTATCAATCCGCCCGACGGCCTGCAGGAATGATTGGTTGGATCGATGCCCGCACAGTTGCACTTTAACCTTCTGACGCTTTTCCCGGAGATGTTTCCGGGATCTCTGGGATATTCCCTAAGCGGGCGGGCACTGGAAGACGGGATCTGGTCTTACGACGCCGTCAATATCCGCAATTTCGCGACCGACCGCCACAAAACCGTGGACGATACGCCCTTCGGCGGCGGCGCAGGCATGGTCATGCGCGCGGATGTGCTGGAGAAAGCGTTATTAGCTCTCCCCATAGAGAGAGGCAGGACGATCTATCTCTCCCCGCGCGGAAAACCCCTGAACCAGCGCATAGTCGAGGATTTGTCACAGGCAAAAAACCTGACCCTTCTTTGTGGACGCTATGAAGGGGTCGATCAGCGTTTTCTGGATGCATACGACATCGAAGAAATCAGCATCGGCGACTACGTTCTCTCCGGCGGCGAACCGGCCGCCCTGATTCTGATGGATGCCTGCATCCGTCTTTTGCCCGGCGTCATGGGCAACGAAACCACGCCGGACGAAGAAAGTTTCTGCGGTGACGGGCTTCTCGAATATCCGCATTACACCCGCCCGGCCGAATGGACGACGGCGGACGGAAGAACCTGCACCGTTCCCGATATCCTGCGCAGCGGCGATCACGGCAAGGTCCGCGCCTGGCGTCATGCGCAGAGTCTGGCTCTCACCCGCGAACGCAGGCCGGACCTCCTGCCCCCCGATCCGGAAAACGATTGACATCTGGAAAATACGTGTTTTAATCCTTTTACAAATAATATGGATATTTACATTTACCTACACGCAAGGAGCGTCTTGTGGACACCAGTCCCGCGCCTGCACAAGCCTCCGTTGTCGAGCTCCGGGCACATTTCAAACGTGCGGACGATCCCGTTTCTCTTGATCTCGACACAGTCGACCGGATTTACATCTTCTTGTTGAACCTGTTAAGCGCAGCCCGCCGCGATCGGAACGAACAAGATCTCGTTCTCTTTAACAAGTTGGGAGAGATTGCCTCCTCTCATGAGCATATTGCCTTTTCTCGGGAAGAAGCTCGGCGTATTCAAGGTATTATCAATATCAACCCCGCTCTGGACCGAATCCCCTTATCCAGTGCAAAAATCCTTTCCTGTTTTCTGAGAGCTAAATCCGGACTGGGATATATTGCGGATACACCAACCTTCGTGAACCTTCGTACTCTGAACGCTCTCGGACTGAGTACTTTTCTCTTTAATTTCATAATGCAACGCGATTGCCCCATTCAATATCTTTTGACGACCCCTTTTAAACATCCTCTTGTAGAGACTCTGAAGTCCGGAGAACGATCTGACATGCCCGGCGCGTTCATTGCAGCCGGCAGCACAGAAAAGCTCTATCCCCATCCGGAAACAATCGACTGGGTTATCCCGACCCGGCCGGCACTCGGCTAAAGAGGGGTGTACGAAGAAGAAATCCCTTGCCTTTTGGGGGCGGATTGTATAGAAAGGCGCGTCGCAGAGCATTGTCTCTGGTTGACCGCGATGGAAACCGAAAAAAGATAACAGAAGCCGCCGGCTGTAAGACAAAGGACTTATGGACCGATATCGGGCTTTGATAAGGGAAGAAAAGGATCAACGATATGAACGTCGTTCAGAAATTCGAGGCCAAACAGGCCGAAAAACTGGAAGCCCAGAAAGCCGAAGCCGGGAAATCCATTCCCGTTTTCTCTCCGGGCGATACGGTGCGCGTTAATGTGATCGTCCGTGAAGGATCCCGCGAGCGGGTTCAGGCCTATGAAGGGGTCTGTATCGCACGTAGCGGCTCCGGCATCAACGGTAGCTTCACCGTCCGGAAAATCAGCTACGGCGAAGGCGTCGAGCGGGTTTTCCCGCTGCTGAGTCCCCGGATCGACAGTGTTGAGCTTGTCCGCCGCGGGTCCGTCCGCCGCGCCAAGCTCTACTATCTGCGCGACCGCCGCGGGAAATCGGCCCGGATTGCCGAGCGGACGACCGGTCACGGGATCGAAACCAAGCCTGCCGAAAAAGCCAAAAAAACCGGGAAATAATCGGCCTGTCGCACCGGGAATGACCGAGGTCTTTCCCGGAAGATCCCGGAGACCGAATTTCTGCAAGTTCCCCTTTCTTGTTATCCCCGCGAAAGCGGGGATCTTTCAGCCCTTTGTTTTTAAAAGATTCCCGCCTTCGCGGGAATGACAGTGTCTGGGTAAAAAAGGGCTTTTGCAGAGGTTCCTATAGAACGAAAAAAGCCTTTCCAGATCCCCGCTTTCGCGGGGATGACAAAATTGACGGATGGTAAAATCAACCGGGCTCTTGTCAGGAATGCGATTCCCGTTCATAAAACGGGCATGGCTTGTTTCGTTTTCTCCCTCCCCGGTTTTGATATCCTGAGCGCGGCCGGCGTCCTCGGCCGCTATCCGTATACGGTCTGGCTGGACAGTGCCGATCCGTTGCATCCCGATTCGCAAAGCAGCTATCTCGGTTTTCTTCCCATCGAAACCATCGAGGCCACGGACGGCACGGTCGAAATCTCCAACCTCGAGAACCGTCTGAGCTATCACGGAGATCCGTTTCGGGCCGTGGACGAGCGTCTGGCCGTCTGGCGCGAAACTCTGGGTTATACAGGAGCCTCGGCGGCAGGGTTTTGTGGCGGGGCCATGGGCTTTTTCGGGTACGATCTTGCGCGCGGGCTCGAACACCTGCCCTCTCAACACATGGCGCAGCCCGGCATTCCGGACATGGCGATCGGGATTTACGATCAGTTCCTTGCGCAGGATCATCGGAAAGGGCATTTGACCTATCACGTTCATGCCGCCTCTATGGATGAAGCCGAGATCCGGTTCCGCCGGGTTTGCGCGACGCTTGAAAACGGCAGAAATAAACAGCCGCCGCCTTTTTCAGTCGAGGATGACTCGCACTGGGAGGCCGACGACAGCCGCGCCGCGTATCATGATAAAGTCTGCCGGATCATCGAGATGATTCAGGCGGGCGATATTTTTCAAGCCAATCTTTCGCAGCGTTTTCATGCCCCGCTCCCCGGTTCTTTCGATACCCTGTCACATTATATGAATCTGCGGCGTCTGAATCCGGCCCCGTTCGGGGCCTGGCTGAACCTGCATACGCTTCAGATCGCGTCCTCCTCGCCGGAGCGGTTTCTTCATATCCAGGACGGGCATATCGAAACGAAACCGATCAAGGGCACCGCGCCGCGTCAGAGCGATCCGGCGGCCGACCGTTTTCATGCGTCTGCCTTGTTGAACAGCGAAAAAGACCGGGCCGAGAATGTCATGATCGTGGATCTTTTGCGCAACGATCTCTCGAAAGTCTGTCATCCCGAAAGCGTGGATATTGCCGCACTCTGCGCATTGGAGAGTTTCGCCGGCGTGCATCATCTCGTTTCGACCGTGACCGGGCGGCTCTTGCCTGCGTACGGGGCTCTTGACGCCTTGCGCGCCTGTTTCCCGGGCGGATCGATCACCGGCGCGCCGAAGATCAAGGCGATGGAAATCATCGACGCGCTTGAAACCGCCCGTCGCGGGCCGTATTGCGGGACGATCGGCTATGTCGGATTTGACGGCACGATGGATATAAATATCGCGATCCGGACCCTTGTCTATCATAACGGCCATGTCAGCTTTCATGTCGGCGGCGGGATCACGGCACAATCCGAGCCGGACAAGGAATATGAAGAGACGCTTCAGAAAGCCGACCGGATTTTTGCCAGTTTCGAAATCGCCGGACCGTCCGCGGACCGGGATTTTTCCCCCGCGCGAGAAACGGCATGATCCTGTTTATCGACAATTATGATTCCTTCGTGCACAACCTCGCCCGTTACGTCCGGCTCGCCGGGGAGACGGATCTTGAGATTCACCGCAATGACGCGCTCTCTCTTGACGAGATTGCAGAAATGTCCCCGGATGCCGTTATTCTGTCTCCCGGGCCGTGCGGTCCGAGCGAGGCGGGGATCTGCGCCCCCTTGATCCGGCGGTTCGGCGCACATCTTCCCATATTGGGGATTTGTCTTGGACATCAATGCATCGGCGCGGCTTACGGCGCGAAGATCGTCCGCTCCGCCCCTTGCCACGGCCGGAGAAGCCTGATCCGCCGGACCCGTGCGCCAAGCCGTTTGCTTTCCGGCATGCCGTCGGCGTCATGGACCGGCGGGCGTTATCATTCTCTGGCCGTTGATTTATCCGGGACCGGAGAGACCGGGCTTATTGAGACGGCCCGCACGGCGCAGGCGCCCTATGTCACAATGGCGATCGAGCATAAGACACACCCCGTGTTCGGCGTTCAGTATCATCCCGAGTCCTGCCTGTCCGAACATGGTGCCGCCCTTGTCCGCAGGTTTCTTGATATTATGTCTGTGCCATGTGAAAAACGGACACAAGCGATATAAATGGAGAAAGAAGACATGAGATTTTTACATACAATGGTCCGCGTTCGGGATCTCGATGAGTCCATGGATTTTTATTGCGGCATTCTCGGTTTGTCCGAAACCTCCCGGATTGAAAGCGAGGAAGGGCGTTACACACTTGTTTACCTCGCCGCGCCGGACGATTACGAAACGGCCAGAAACGCCAAAGCTCCCCTCATAGAGCTGACTTATAACTGGGACCCGGAAAACTATACGGGCGGGCGGAATTTCGGGCATCTTGCCTTTGAAGTCACGGATATCTACGCAACATGTGCCGCGCTGCAAGCTGCGGGGATTGTGATCAACCGCCCGCCGCGAGACGGATATATGGCCTTTATCCGCTCCCCCGACGGGATCTCGATCGAGCTGCTTCAGGCCGGAGAAAAACAGGCCCCGCAAGCTCCCTGGGCCGACATGGAAAACACGGGAACATGGTAAAAACCGGCGAAGTGCGACATTCTGACAGATAAGGCGCTTTCCGGCATTATGCTACCTTCCCGGGAATACTCTGGCGTCTTTCGTGCCGGTTGCGCAGGACGCGGTTTTTTCGATGTCCCATATACGCTTTTGAGAAAAGAGGATATGTCATGGAATTCGATCCGGTCCTGCTGTCCCGCATTCAGTTTGCCTTCACCGTCTCCTTTCACATCATCTTCCCGTCTTTTACGATCGGGCTTGCGAGTTGGCTGGCAATGCTGGAATGGCGCTACATGCGCACGGGGAATGTCGTCTTTAAAGAAACCTATCAGTTCTGGCTGAAGATCTTCGCCATCGCCTTCGGGATGGGCGTGGTTTCGGGAATCGTGATGGCCTACGAGTTCGGCACAAACTGGAGCGGCTTTTCGGACGCCGTGGGAAATGTCATAGGACCGCTGCTCGGATACGAAGCGCTGACAGCCTTCTTCCTTGAAGCCACGTTCCTTGCGATCATGCTCTTCGGCTGGGATAAAGTCGGGCCGCGCCTGCACTTTTTCTCAACGCTGATGGTCGCGTTTGGAACATTGTTCTCTTCGTTCTGGATTCTTTCCGCCAATTCCTGGATGCAGACGCCGGCCGGGTTTTATCTCGAAAACGGGATCGCCTATCCGGAAAACTGGATTGAAATTATCTTCAACCCCTCGGCGCCATACCGTCTGCTGCACATGGTCACAGCGGCCTATCTGACGACGTCCTTCGTCGTTCTGGCGGTCGGAGCGTTCTACTTCCTGCGCCAGCGCCATATTCCACAAGCGAAAGTGATGCTGAACTACGCGCTCTGGTTCATCCTGATCGCCGCGCCGCTGCAACTGTTCTCCGGGGACATGCACGGCCTGAACGCGCTTGAACATCAACCGGCGAAAGTCGCGGCGATGGAAGCTAACTGGGAGACGCAGGGCAACGTCCCGCTGATCCTGTTTGCCATCCCCGATCCGGAAGAGGAAAAGAATCACTACCAGCTCTCTATCCCGAACCTGACGAGCCTGATCCTCACGCACCATGCGGACGGCGAAGTCGTCGGCCTGAAAGATTTCGCGAAAGAAGACCGCCCGCCGGTGAAATGGGTCTTCTATTGCTTCCGGATCATGGTCGGTCTCGGGATGCTGATGATTCTGGTCGGCCTTCTTGGGCTCTATTTCCGGTGGCGCGGGACGCTCTTTACACCGTCATGGTTCCACAGGCTCTGTGTCGCCATGGGCCCGAGCGGATTTATCGCCGTGATCTCCGGATGGTTTGTCGCCGAGATCGGCCGTCAACCCTGGGTCGTGTATAACGTCTTCCGGACCGAGGATATGGCCTCGCCGCTGCCGGGCGCGAATGTCGCCATCTCTCTGGCGATCTTCATTATCGTTTACGCGATCGTCTTTGGATCCGGTGTGACCTATATTTTCCGCCTGATCAAAAAAGGACCGCAGACCGGTGATACTGACGGCTCTCACGATCCGTCGGCCGGACACCACCCGATGATGGCGGCGGACATTCCGTCCCCGTCGGAAACGAAATGACGCTTGAACCCCTTAATCCATATCAACCCGTGAGGTGCGCACATGGAAATGCTTGAAGCCTATCTGCCCTGGATATGGGGCGCGGTGATCGCCACAGGCGTCTTCGTCTACGTCATACTGGACGGATTCGATCTTGGTGTCGGCATGCTTTGTAAATTTCGTAAAAACGAAGCCGACCGGGGCGTCATGATCAACTCGATCGCCCCGTTCTGGGACGGCAACGAAACCTGGCTGGTTCTGGGCGGCGGCGGACTCTTCGCCGCGTTCCCCCTCGCCTACTCTGTTGTGATGCCGGCTCTTTATATCCCGATCATCCTGATGCTGGTCTCCCTGATATTCCGGGGCGTCGCCTTTGAGTTTCGCTTTAAGGCCGAAGGCAAGGGCCGGGAGTTCTGGGACAAAGCCTTTGTGTTCGGATCCGTCTTCGCGGCCTTCGCGCAAGGTGTGGTCCTTGGCGGATTTGTGCAAGGGATTACCTATGACGAAGCGACGCGCAGCTTTGCCGGCGGCACGCTGGACTGGCTCTCTCCGTTCAGCATCCTGTGCGGCATCGCCGTCGTTTTCGGCTATGCGCTTCTTGGAGCGTGCTGGCTGATCATGAAAACCGAAGGCGAGTTGCAGGACTGGGCCTACGGTCTCGCGCCGAAAATCCTGACCGTCATGCTCGCTTTCATGGTCATGTTTACGCTCTGGACACCCTTCCTGCACAGCGGGATGCCCCTCCTGAGCATCCATCTCGACGAAGTCATGCATACGGCGCTCTGGGAGCGGTGGTTCAGCACGCCGAATATTTTCTTCCTCGGCTGGATTCCGGTCCTTGTCGCCGTGGTCGCGTTCCTCCTGTATCGTGCGATTGCCCGCCGTCAGGAAATCGCACCCTATCTCTATACAGCGGCCCTCTTCCTGCTCGGGTATATCGGTCTGGCCGTTACGGCCTGGCCGAATATCGTCCCGCCGGACATTACGCTGCATGAGGCGGCCGCGCACCCGTCAAGCCAGTTCCTGCTCCTGATCGGTGTGGTGGTCCTTCTGCCGGTCATCCTCGGCTACACAGGGTTCATCTACTGGGTCTTTCGTGGAAAGGTGACGCATGATGCCGGATATAGCCACTAAAATGAAATCGCTTGAGCAGAAGGTCCAGCGCTGGCTGGACCTTCATGTGCCGAACCCGCTCACCCAGAAATGGATCTGGTTTGCTCTTTTGTGGATCTCCGGGCTTCTGGCGATCGGGTCTTTTGGATATCTGCTTCACGGGATCCTGGCCCTTGGCTATTGATGACCCGCACAAAAAACACATTTTTTTGTGTATTTAACACATATCATATAGAATATTCGAACATTCGAATAAAAGGGCGGGGCAAAAACGGAAGAAGTTTTGTCAGGAGGATGTTTTTATAGTAAAGATATCCCGCTGACGGCACACACGGAAAAACCGAACAGGATTTTCATGGAAGTCTGGATACTGTTTAACGAAGAGATCGAGGGCCCGTCCTCCGAAGCGTTCGAAATTCGCCGCTTTCTGGCCGAAGGCCGTGAAATGGGGATCGACGTCAAAGTCTTCAACCCGGAACAATTCGATTTGCTCGTCACGGAAGAAGACCGCGAATCCGTCCTGATCGACGGCGCCCTGATGAGCCTCCCGGATTTCCTGCTCCCCCGGACCTATGTCATTGAGACAGGTTACTTCCCGCTCGCCGTCATCCGCCAGCTTGAACGCCTTGGCGTAAAAATTTTCAATGACTCCGCCGCGATCGAATCCGTGTCCGACAAATTGCACACCCACCAGATTCTGGCAGAGAACGGCTTGCCGACGCCAACGACGATGCTCGCGAAATTTCCGGTCGATCTTGATCTGGTCGAAAACTTCATCGGCTTTCCGGTCGTCGTCAAAACCCTGCTCGGTGTCAACGGCACCGGCGTTTTCCTGATTGAAAACCGGGACGCCTTTCAGGATCTGATGGCCCTGATCGGCGAGACGAATCCGAACATCCAGATCATCTTCCAGAAATTCGTAGCAAAGAGCAAAGGCCGGGACCTGCGCCTGTTCGTTGTGGACGGCGAGGTGATCGCCGCGATGGAGCGCCGGGCCCGCGAAGGCGGCTTCAAGGCCAATTACTCGCAGGGCGGCTCGGTCGGCCGGTTTGAGCCGGACGACAAAGCCATCGAACTGGCCTTGAAAACAGCAGAGGTCCTGAACCTGCAGGTCGCGGGAATCGATCTCCTGTTCGCCGATGACGGCTACACGATCTGCGAAGCGAACAGTTTCCCGGGATTCAAGGGGCTGGAGAGCTGTTGCGACGTCAACGTCCCGCGCGCCATATATGAGGCGATGCAACGCCGCCTTGAAGCAAAATAATACCCCTAACCTGAACTAATGCTTTTAGTGGTTAAAAACATTTCTTAATCAATAAGATAGACTTAACAAACAGGACATCTTATCCGCAATTGAGGTTACCCTATATTTGCCCGGGGGCCTTCTGAAACGTCTTCGGTGCCGGGTCGATCTCGACGATCCGTCCGCCCTGATATCCGAGAACGGCCAGACCGCGCTCAATCAAACCATCCGGGCGAAACCTGAAAATGCCGTCAATTCCGGCAAAACCGTTCGGGCTGGTCAGCGCCCGGTCGCTGAATGGTGAAGATGCGGCATATCGCGCAAAAAATCCGGCCTGTTCCGTTCTTTCGGAACGGGACGTTTCTGTCGTACGCGCCAAAAGAACGGCCAAAGACGTCGCATCATAGGCAAGTGACGCCAGACGTGGGGGAACTTCTCCGTAGACCCCGGCATAACGCTGCTCAAAATCCTTATGAAGCCTCGGAGAAGGCGCAGCAAAAAACGTACCGTCCAACGCACTCTCAAGCGCGAGCGACGGATCGTCCATCAAACCGGTCCCAAGACGGCGCACATAACGGGGCGGAAGATCGTAATAGCTGAGACTCCCCGCAATTGTGCGCGCTTGATTCCCTCCAACGGCCATCAGCACGGCATCATACGGCATAAACGCCGGATCCAGCATTGAAGAGACATCTTCGGACTCGGCATGATTTGCGACGTTTTCCATGCGGAGATCATCTGCTTTTTTCCGTGCATCATAGCGCGAAAACGCACGAAGCTCCTCATCAAGATTTTGATCGAACGGCAGAAACTTCAGCGTTTCAACCGTCTCAAGCGGCCATTGGCGGGAGGCCATTTTATAACTGTCCAGAACGGCGCGCCCGTAAGGCGTATCAGGAACGACGACCCCGATCCTGTTCAGCCCCTGCCCGGCGGCATATGACACGATCCGGTTAACCTGTGCGAAGGGTAAAAAGCCCATGATATAAGTATTTTTGCCCACAAGCGTCCAGTCCGTTGAAAAGGCGAGCATGTTCACGTCGTACCGGTTCGCCACCGGCGCAGCCCCGCGCACGGCCTCGGAAAAAACGGGACCGATCAGAAGCTCGGCGCCATCGCGTACGGCATCTTCCGCAGCCGCGCGGGCTCCGTTTTGCGTTCCTTTCGTGTCTTTTGGCAAAATTTCAAAGCTCGGATAGCCGAGATCGAACATCGCCATCTGAGCCGCTTGCAACAGACTTTGCCCGAGATCGGCATTCGGCCCGCTCATGGGCAGCAACAATCCGACACGCACCGGAGCAGACGGAGGCGCCGGATAGGCGGAGCCGAAAAAAGACGGCCCGGATGAGCCTTCCCGTGCATATTCATTCGGCGCCGAAGATGCGCCGGATTCCGGCCTCGCCGACAACCGGGTATTCATGCCTGCCTGACGGAAGGCAAGCACATCATTTATGACGCCGTCTTCCGGCGGAAGGGCCTCCGGATAACTCAAAAGCGGATCCAGAAAATCCGGCGGCGCCGCCCGGTCCCTCCCTGCAGGCACATCCAGACGGCTTGGCGCTTCATTCGCCGCCCGCGCCCCGTCCGCAGACATATTATAATCCCATGGAGAGCGGTAAGGCCCGCCGCCGGACGAACAGGCCGCCAGCGCACAAGCCCCCGCGAACGCAAGAACATACGGAAAAAAAGAACGGACGGCGGGACGAGAGGTTTTTTCAGGCATGAACAGGCTTTTCCTTTTTTGGGAAGAGATTTTCCCGTACTTTACAGGGGAAAGACCGAAGGCCAAAGGAGAAAATAGCCCCATGCCGGATCCGACGACAGATACCCAGACACTGAAACCAGGGCTCTATCTTGTGGCCACACCGATCGGCAACATGCAGGACATCACATTGCGCGCGCTCGAGATTTTCCGCCGCTGTGATGCCGTGATCTGTGAAGACACCCGTGTGACCGGCCGCCTGCTGCAGGCGCACGGCCTGCGCAAAGACCTGATCGCTTATCACGATCACAGCGACGCCGCCCGGCGCGCGCACATTCTGGAGCGCCTGTCCGCCGGACAGATTCTGGCGCTGGTCAGCGACGCCGGCACGCCGATGATCTCGGATCCGGGATACAAACTCGTCCGGGACGCCGTCGAGCACGGATATCCGGTAAGCCCCGTCCCCGGCGCAAATGCCGTCCTGAGCGCGCTTCAGCTCTCGGCGCTCCCAAGCGACCGCTTCGCTTTCCTCGGATTCCTGCCCGCCAAAACGGCCGCGAAAGAAAGCGCCCTTATCCCGTGGGCAAACGCCCCGGCCTCTCTTGTCCTTTACGAATCGGGCCCGCGCCTTGCCTCAACGCTGGAAACGCTCCAAAACGTATTCGGAGACCGCCCGGCAGCGGTCGCGCGCGAGATCACAAAACTGTTCGAAGAAACCCGAAGAGACCGCTTATCGGCACTCCTCGCCTATTACCGCGAAAGCGGCCCGCCAAAAGGCGAAATCGCGATCGTCGTCGGCCCGCCGGAAGATATCCGGCAAACCCCCGAAGATCTCGAGGACCAAATTGCCGAAGATCTGACCGCCGGACGGCGTATCAAAGACATTGCCGCGGATCTCGCGCGATCGAGCGGCCTGCCCAAAAAACAGATTTATGACAGAGCGTTAAAGATACGAAATGCAAAAGAGCAAAACGGGACGTAAAGCCGGAACGGCAGAAAGGCAAAGCCGCTACCGCAAAGGTCTGGCCGCGGAATATCTCGCCGCGCTCGTCTACCTGAGCCGCGGCTACAAAATCGCGGCTCGCCGCTATAAAACGCCGGTCGGCGAAATCGATTTAATCTGCCGCCGGAAAAACACGCTTGTTTTCATCGAAGTCAAATGGCGCCCGAACGAAAAAGACGGACGGGAAGCCGTCCATGCCGGCGCCCGGAACCGAATCACGCGCGCCGCGCAATGGTATCTTTCCGCCTGCCCGCAACCGGCCGGAAGAGACATTCGCTTTGACGTTTTTGTCTACGCGCCGCCTTTTTCAATCTCCCGTCTGGAAAATGCCTGGCAGAGCGAGATATAATAAGGAGAAGAATAAAAGAGATTCTTTTTTTGCCGCGCCCATACCGGATCCAGGATCTAAGGATATTAAGGATATTCAAGCCGTGAACATGTTTCGTAAGACAACCCTGTCCCTCCTCGCCGCCGCCGTGATCGCCCCCGCCCTGTCGGCCTGTTCTCCGGGTGGAATTCTGCTCGGCGCCGGAACGCTGCTCGGGATCGCCTCGGTCCGCGAAGGCGGAATCAGCGGCACGCTCTCGGATGCCGAAATCAAGGCGCTGATCAACGACAAATGGTTTCAGTATAATGTCGATACGTTCAGGAAACTGAGTACGACGGTCGATCAGGGCCGTGTACTCGTCACCGGCGTGGTTCAGGACCCGGAAGACCGGGTTGAGGCCGTTCGCCTCGCCTGGCAGGTCGAAGGCGTAAAACAGGTCATCAATGAAATCCGCGTCGCCGACAGCGACGGCGTGAAAGGCTTTGTCAACGACACATGGATCTCGACCCGCCTGCGTGCCGCCCTGACCGTCGACCGCGAGGTCCAGAACCTGAATTACTCGATCGACACCGTTCAGGGCACGGTCTATCTGATGGGGGTCGCCCAGACCCAGAGCGAATTGAACCGCGTCATCGAAATCGCGCGCAACATCCCCCATGTCAGGCGCGTCGTCAGTTACATCAAACTGCCCGGCGAGGAGTAAGAGACAGATGGAGCGGACCACCATCACACCGACCGGATCCGCAAGCCTGCTCACCTCCTTCGACCCGCACGCCTGCCTGTGTGACATCGGAAACCAAACCGAAGAATGGCGCGTGGATATCTGGTCCGGCGCGCTCGCGCTCTCCGCCCTGCAACGCCCGAATGTGCGTCTTGAGAGGTGTTTTGCCCATCTTGGACGGATAGCGGAGAGAACGGCAACCATCTTCGCCGCCGAGGAAAAAGCCGGGCGCGGCGGGCCGGATGCCGCGCTCACGGCCCTGCGCGGCGCCGTTTACCGGGAAAACGGATATGCGGCGGCGCAAACGCCCTCCGCCGACATCTATCAGGAAACGGACCTCGTCCATGTCATCGACCGCCGCTGCGGCCTGCCCGAAGCTCTGGCCGTCATTCTGATCGGCGCGGGCCGGGCGCAGGGCTGGAAGATCGGCGGACTCGATTTCCCGGGCCATTATCTCGTCCGGCTCGACTGGGACGGACGGCGAATCCTGCTCGATCCGGCACAGGGCGCGCGGCAGATGGAGGCGCGGGATCTGCGCGCCATCCTGAAAAAACACGCCGGGAAAGACGCCGAGCTCTCAAGCGCCTACTACGATATGTCCCCGCCGCGCGCGACCCTCGTCCATCTTCAGAACCTGATCAAATTCCGCCTGATCGCCGATGAGGATTACGCGGGCGCGCTCGAATGTGTAGAGCGCATGCTTCTCTTCGCTCCCCGGGAAAACAGGCTTTTCCTTGATTCCGGAGTGCTCAACGCGCGCCTCGGCCGGATCGACCCGGCGAAGGAAGCCCTCACGACATATATCTCAAACGCCCGCAACCCGCAGGACCGCGCCGAAGCACAGGCTCTCCTCCTCTCCCTGAACTGGGAGAGGTGAAAAACTTTCCGGCGTCCCCGCAAAAACGAATGCCCTCTTGCATGAGAGCAAGACTCAGTTTAAATGGATAGTGGTCTCAAGTCTTCAACGTCTATGCCGTCACTGTTCAGGAGAGCTTCCATGTTTTCGCACCGCTTCATTCGTGTCCTTGCCGCATCCGCCCTGCTTTTCACCGTATCCGCCTGTGCGACATCCGACGAGCAATCGGGAAACATATCCGACGAGGTCATACTCGGCGACCGCGAAGGCATCACGGCCGGGCCGTTGCAGGACTCCGAATATTTCAGCAATGACTTCGGAACGGGAACGGGGCCGACGCCGGGAACGCAGGCGGATCTGGTTGTGAATGTCGGCGACCGCGTCTTTTTCGGCTACGACCGCTACGACCTGACGGACGAAGCCCGCCAGACCCTGAATCAACAGGCCATGTGGATGAAGCAATACCCGGCCGTATCCGTCACGATTGAGGGTCACGCCGACGAGCGCGGCACGCGGGAATACAACCTGGCCCTCGGCGACCGCCGGGCCAACGCGGCCAAAAACTATCTCGTCGCCATGGGGATCGACCCGCGCCGGATCTCGACGATCAGCTACGGCAAGGAACGCCCCGCCGTTCCGGGATCGAACGCGACCGCCTGGGCCCAGAACCGCCGCGGCGTCACAAAAGTGAATTGATCCGCGAAAATCAAAAGGGGCGAAATATGCCGGCAAAGATCCGTCGGAATCATAAAAACAGGAAACCGTTGCCGTTTATCCTGATTCTTGCTTGTGCGATCCTGCCTTTGGGAGTCTCTCTCAAAGCGTTCGCGCAAAGCGATAACGGCTGGTCCACGGAAAGAATCGGCGGCGGCGACACGGAAAACCGGATCCGGCGTCTGGAAAACGAAATCGAAACCCTGTCCCAGGCCGTTTACCGCGGGCAGACGCCACCCCCCTCGAGAAACGGAACCCCGGCCTGGCAAGGCGGCGGCAACGCCTCGCCGTCCGATCCGGCCGCACAGGCCGCCGCGGAAATCCGGATGGACCAGCTCGAGCAGGACCTGCGCACCCTGACCGGCCGGGTCGAGGAAATGACCTATGAACTGAATCGCCTGAAAGCCACGATCGGACAGGCACAGGACGGCGTCCGCGCCACACAGATGACCGCCGGATCAACAGCGGGACAAAACGTCATGTCCGCCCTGTCCGGCCAAAGCGCGATGCAGGCACAGGACACGGAACAGGGCGTTGTGAATTACATGAACGTCTCCCCGCAGCGACCCGCATCGGATCCGGACACGCTCGGCATTTTGCGCCAGCCACAAAACACCGGCGCACAGGCGGCCGTTCCCGGAACGCCGGCCGCCCTCTACGATCAGGCCTTTTCCGTGCTCAAACAGGCCGATTACGATCAGGCGGAAAAACTGTTTGAGGATTTTATCAGTAAATACCCGGGACACGGGCTGGCGGCAAATGCATGGTACTGGCTGGGCGAAACCTACTACGTGCGCGGAAACTACGAAAAAGCGGCCAAAGTCTTTGCCGAAGCCTATCAGAAATACCCGGACGGCGCGAAAACCCCCGATAATCTCCTGAAACTCGGGATGTCGCTGGCCGGAATGGGCAACAGGGATGATGCCTGCATCGCCCTGATGCAACTTGAAAAAGATTTCTCCGGGTCAGGAGGACCCGTCATCAGCCGGGCGCGGCAGGAAATGAGCCGCCTCTCCTGCCAATAACACCGAGATGACGGATCAGAAGCCGAACCCGACCGCCGCCCCCCTTTCCCCCGAATCCGCCAACGCGCTGTTCGACCGGTTTTTCGGCGAAACCCTTCCGAATTCCGTGGCCTGCGGCCTCTCCGGCGGACCGGACAGCATGGCGCTCTGCTGGCTTTTATCGCAATGGGGCACGGCCCGCCGGGTCTACATTCACGCGCTCACCGTCGATCACGGCCTGCGCCCGAACGCGGCGGAAGAGGCCGCATGGACCGGCGCTCAGGTCTCGGTCTGGCCGATGGTCGCACACACAACATTAAAATGGCGCGGCAAAAAACCGGAAAAAAGGATCATGGAGACGGCCCGTCAGGCCCGCTACGCCCTCATGGAACGCTATTGCCGCCGGGAAAAAATCCCGGATCTCTTTATCGCCCACCATCTCGACGATCAGGGCGAAACCTTCCTGATGCGTCTGGCGGGCGGCAGCGGCCTGAACGGTCTGGCAGGCATGGCCCCGGTCCAGCCTTTTCCGTCCGGCGTCCGCCTGCTCCGCCCGCTCCTCGACCTTCCGAAAAAAACGCTGACCGATATCTGTGCGGCGAACGAGATCCCCTTCGTCAACGATCCGAGCAACACAAAAACGGAATATCTCCGCCCGCGCCTGAGAGACGCCAAAGACCTCCTGAGCCGGGAAGGCCTCAGCAACAAGCGCCTCTCGGTCACGGCCGCGCGTCTGCGCCGCGCCCGCGAAGCGCTCGAGGACATCAGCCGGAACGTCCTGACCCTCGTCACGCTTGAGCGCACAAAAGAAAAGATCGTCCTCGATCACGCCGCGCTCTCGGCCTACCCGGAAGAAATCCGTCTGCGGGTCCTGCAGGACGCCGCCGCCGCGCTGACCCCGAAAAAAACCTACGGCCCGCGCATGGAAAAATTAGAGGCCCTTGCCGAATCCCTGTTCGCGGACGCCCCGTTTCGCAAACGCACATTGGGCGGGGTTGTTTTTGCCAGGGATCAGCGCAACGATCGTATTATTCTGGAGAAAGAGACAACATGAATCTTCCGAACATCCGCATGACGGTCCGGGCCGAATCCGAAGAGGCGCGTCAAAAAGGCGTTCGTGTAGCAGCGAGACTGAACGCACTCCTGAATGCGCCACCCGGAGCTTTGAGTTTCGTCTGCGCCGACACAGGAGAAGTCAGACAAGCTCTTCAGGGCGTCGCCGGTCTTACAATACCGCCTCGTCCCGGTCCGTCCCCGCAATGAGTGAGATATTCACCTTGTTTTCTTTGCACGGCCGCCTATTTTCTTTATAAAGAACCTGACAAAGTTTTATAACCCTGATGCCGTCATTCCCGCGAAAGCGGGAATCTTCTCATAAGAAGACATAGAAAGATCCCCGCATGCGCGGGGATGACGGGACGGGGCTCTCACATTTAAAGGATACGCGGTAAAGTGGGCAGTTTCGGACGTAATCTTGTTTTCTGGCTGGCAGTCGGCCTTGCGCTGGCGCTTCTGTTCAACATGTTTCAGAACACGCCGCAGCAAGGGCAAAAGGCAGGGGACAAAGTTGCATACAGCAATTTCATGGCCGACGCGCAATCGGGCCGGATCGCGGATATCACGATCAAGGGACAGAGAATCACCGGGCATTACGCAAGCTCCGGAGAAACCTTTTCGACCCTGATCCCGGAAAACGAAAACGTCGTGGACCGCCTGGAGGATACGGGCGTCCAGATCACGGCCGTGGAAGAAGACGCGGAGAAAATCAGCCTGCTCAGCATTTTCCTGACATGGTTCCCGATGCTGCTCCTGATCGGCGTCTGGGTCTATTTCCTGCGCCAGATGCAGGGCCGCGGCGGCGGCGGCGCGATGGGATTCGGCAAATCCCGCGCCCGGCTCCTGACCGAGCAGCAAGGCCGTGTGACCTTTGAAGACGTCGCCGGGATCGAGGAAGCCAAAGGCGAGCTTGAAGAAGTCGTCGAATTCCTGAAAGACCCCCAGAAATTCCAGCGTCTGGGCGGAAAAATTCCGAAAGGCGCGCTCCTCGTCGGCCCGCCCGGGACCGGGAAAACCCTCGTTGCCCGCGCCGTCGCCGGAGAAGCAAACGTCCCCTTCTTCACAATCTCGGGCTCGGATTTCGTCGAGATGTTCGTCGGGGTCGGCGCGAGCCGTGTCCGGGACATGTTCGAGCAGGCCAAGAAAAACGCGCCCTGCATCGTCTTCATTGACGAGATCGACGCCGTCGGACGGCATCGTGGCGCGGGGCTTGGCGGCGGAAACGACGAACGCGAACAGACGCTGAACCAGTTGCTCGTCGAAATGGACGGATTCGAAGCCAATGAAGGCGTCATCATCATTGCCGCGACGAACCGCCCCGACGTGCTCGACCCGGCCCTGCTGCGCCCCGGCCGGTTCGACCGGCAGATCACGGTTCCCCTCCCCGACGTCAAGGGCCGGGAAAAAATCCTGCAGGTTCACATGAAAAAAGTCCCGCTCGCGAGCAATGTCAAAGCCTCCGTTATCGCGCGCGGCACGCCCGGATTTTCGGGCGCGGATCTCGCAAACCTCGTCAACGAGGCCGCCCTGATGGCCGCCCGGCGCGGCAAGCGCGTCGTCGGCATGGAAGAATTCGAAGACGCCAAGGACAAGGTCATGATGGGCGCCGAGCGGAAATCCATGGTCATGACGGATGAAGAGAAAAAACTGACGGCCTATCACGAGGCCGGTCACGCGATCGTCGCAATCCATGAAAAGGAATCGGACCCGATCCACAAGGCGACGATCATCCCGCGCGGCCGCGCTCTGGGGATGGTCATGCGCCTGCCCGAAGGGGACCGGATTT
The DNA here is from genome assembly GCA_028277665.1 of Alphaproteobacteria bacterium. Classification (GTDB taxonomy): domain Bacteria; phylum Pseudomonadota; class Alphaproteobacteria; order Micavibrionales; family Micavibrionaceae; genus JANQFU01. Next base: position 49,924 of record JANQFU010000030.1, read on the forward strand.
CCGTCTCTCACGCCAAGCTGAAAGCCGATCTCGCCGTCGCGATGGGCGGGCGGATCGCCGAAGAACTGATTTTCGGTGCGGAAAAAGTGACGACCGGCGCCTCAAGCGATATCAAGATGGCGACGGGCATGGCCCGCCGCATGGTGACGGAATGGGGCATGAGCGACAAACTCGGCCCGCTGCATTACGGATCGGATCAGGAAGAAGTTTTCCTCGGCCACAGCGTCACGCAATCCAAAAACATGTCCGATGAAACCGCGGGCGTCGTCGATGCCGAGATTCGCCGGATCGTCGAGGAAGGCTACGCCAAAGCGAAGAAAATCCTGACGGAAAACATGGACCAGCTTCACAAGCTCGGCGCGGCCCTGCTCGAATATGAAACGCTCTCCGGCGACGAGATCAAGGACCTCCTCGAAGGCCGCCCGATCATCCGCGAAGAGCCGGAAGACGAAGACGACCGCCCCCGTTCGTCCGTCCCCGGCGCGGGCAGCGTCGGCCTCTCCGGCTCCGGCGACGCCGCTCCCCAGGGAGCGTGAGAAGAACAGGAGAGTAAAGGGCGTGCAAAAAATCGCATTTGAAACGCATTCCGCCAACGGGCGTCTGGCCGGAGTAAAAACGCTTCCGGACGGGACGCCGAGGGGGGTTCTCCTGTGTCTTCACGGCGGACCGGGCGGCAACCTGTCCGGAAATGCCGGCGGATTTGATCCCCTTGCGGATCTGGCCGCAAACGCAGGATTTGCAACGATCCAGTTCAGTTTTTACGGCTCCGCGCCGAGTGACGGAACACAGGCCGAGACCTCCATAAAAACGCAGATAGACGACTACACCCACATGTTGTCTTTTGCCGCACAGACATTCTCATGCCCGGTCCATGTCGTCGGAGAAAGCGCCGGAGCGACAATCGTATCGCAATGCTGGTTCCGGGACGTCAAATCCTGCCTTTTGTTATGGCCCGCCTTCGATCTCGCAGACACGGATCTCAGAGATTATCTGACCGATGAGAAATATGCCGAAGCAAAAGGAGAAGGCTGCCTGAAAGACGGAGAGACGATTATATCCGTAGACCTTCTCGAAGAATTACGCACGCTCGATTTTAACAGAGCCTTTGAGATCCCCCCGAACCTCGACATTTTTATTGCACATGGACAGGCAGACAAAGAAGTCCCCTATGCACAGTCTCTCCGGGCCTGCGCAAAAGTCGGTGGTCGCCTTCAGTTTTTCGGACACCCCAAAGCCGATCACGGCTTTAAAGATCCCGCACTCCGCGCAGAACTCTTCCGCCAAATCGCCGCCTGGCTGGAATGGCAGTGATAAAGACACATGTGACGTACGACCGAACGAAAACCTGTGGCAGTCTATTGGAAGAATTGTTTTTTACATTCCAACCAGTTACCCCGCACCACGCAACTCGGGTTCGAGTTTTTCAAGCCGCTTGATCTCGTCGTGCAGGTAGGGGGCTGTCTTAAGAAATATTAAGGTTGATATGCGGGATCTGGCTGAGGTGTGTCTGGCGCAAGGCTATGCCAGACTTCACGCTGTTCCTCGGTTTTTAGCGTGCTTGCGACACGATCGGAAACACCGAGAACGTCTGCGATGTTTCTAAGATTTTGAAGAACCTGTTTTATTCTATCAACGTACCCGGGATCTGATCCTTGATTTTGGTGTTCAAGGGCATACAGATAATCCCCGATATCCGATTCAAGGACTTCCGAAGCATGAGAGAGAAACAAACGGGGTTTATTTTCCTGAAGATAGGCGTGCAGGCCGCTTTGATAGGCGTCCAGCTCAGCAGGTGTGACGGGCGTAATTCCGATCATCTGCGCGCCTTCAATAAATCGGTGCATGATCCCTTGTTGCTCTTGTGTGAGGTCGCTATCGGGATCCGCCAGATGTTTCTGAAAGAGAGTCATAATGTGCTCGGCCTTTGGTAGACCAAATTCTGCAATCCCGGGAATAATGTAGCTTGGATCTTGTGATTCTGGTGAATCAGGAAGTAAATCAGAATAAAGGAGATTGTAAGATAGGTTAGTTGTGGACCTTTTTATAGTCTCAGCTGCAGGTAGTGAAAATGTCCCCTCTTTCTCCATGAGTGCATATTGCCCTCTTTGATAGACGCGCCCTGAGGCCGCGGGATCGATGTTATGATCGCACGCTACGTATAAATTGGCCATGAGTTGCCGAACAGTCCAGTATCCTGTAGTAAAATCCGAAAGTTCACTCCTTCCCATCTGATCAAAAATCTCTGTCGTTCCGAACATAGCGTCATATTCCCTATAAGTGCGGTAACTGAAAATTCCCAAGTTAGGGTCTCTGAGAGCCTCCTGTAGCGGTCCTTGTGAGCAGTGTTCGAATTCTTCTGCGAGGACACCGATGAATGCGTCTTGTTCTGTTCCGGGAAAGCGAATGTCTTGATCTGTGTATGTGCTGATTCGCCATTCCATAGCACTTTTTGCTTCCTCGCCTGGTACGCTTGTGGAAATGCATGCAACGCGATATCTTGGACCTGGTGAATAATTTCTTCTATCTTTTAAATAAATTGGATCTGAGGCTCCAAGAGGGTAGCTGGTATTTGTGTAATCAATGGCGCGTTGTGCCCCCTGAGCCAATCTCTCAAGTAGACGTTCTGGAACATTTCCGTCTTCATCTCTGGGTAAGGCGCGCCAGAAATCCGGATGGCGTGCCGCGATGCTGTGTTCGAGAATGCCGTAAGCGTTTTGTTTCTGGTCGGTCGTCCAGTTTTCAAAAGGCTGTTTCAGAAGATCGTAAAAGCCTTCAGGAACTTCGCCATAAGTCTCTTCGAGCATTTTAGTGACAGTGTCATATGTCAGACTGATCGTGGGAAGCCCTGTGATGTTGGAGACATCAAGGTTAAACATATCAGAGATATTTTGAATCTTGCCGACAATATCTGAGCCAAACCGGAGGTCTGGATTTATTGCGGATCGGGGTTCATCGCGGTTCTCTGTATTCTGGTCATCTGTTCCCATACAGCAAAATATATATGGAAAAAATTAAGATTTAGTGAAGAGTTTATGCTTACCCGGCCCCCCGCAACTCAAGTTCCAGCGCCTCAAGCCGTTTAATCTCGTCGCGCAGGCGGGCGGCTTCTTCGAACTCCAGATCGGAGGCCGCTGCATGCATTTGTGTCCGGAGTTTCGCAACCTGTTTCTTGACGGCTTCAGGTGAGGGGAGCCCGGCCTTATACCCCGCCTGATCCTGATCGGAAAGCGCGTAAGCCGGCCGGTCCCGCCCGACCTTCACATGATCGCCGCGCTCATAGACGGATTGCATGATATCGCCGATCTGCTTGCGGATACTGGCCGGGGTAATCCCATGTTCGGCATTATAGGCGAGTTGTTTCTCGCGCCGCCGCGCCATCTCGTCCATGGCCCCCTGCATGCTGCCCGTCACGCGGTCGGCATAAAGCACGGCCTTCGCATCGACATTCCGCGCCGCGCGCCCGACGGTCTGAATGAGAGAGGTCTGGGAACGCAGATAACCCTCCTTATCGGCATCCAGAATAGCCACCAGCATACATTCGGGAATATCCAGCCCCTCCCGTAAGAGATTAATCCCGACCAGAATATCATATTCGCCGAGGCGCAATTCACGGATCAGTTCGATCCGCTCCAGCGTATCGACGTCGGAGTGCATATAGCGCACGCGCAGCCCGTTTTCACCGAGATATTCGGTCAGGGCCTCGGCCATTTTCTTGGTCAGCGTCGTGACAAGGACGCGCCCGCCGCGCGCGGTGATCTGGCGGCATTCCTCCATAAGATCATCGACCTGATGCTCGGTCGGCCGGATTTCAACGGGCGGATCGATGAGCCCCGTCGGCCGGACGACCTGCTCGACGAAGGCGCCGCCCGTGCGCTCCATCTCCCACGGTCCCGGCGTCGCGCTGATAAAGATCGTCTGCGGGCGCATATCGTTCCACTCCTCGAACTTGAGCGGACGGTTATCCCGGCAGGACGGCAGGCGAAACCCGAAATCCGAGAGCACGCCCTTGCGCTTCCGGTCTCCGTTATACATCGCCCGCAACTGCGGAACCATGACGTGGCTTTCGTCCAGAAACATGATCGCGTCATCGGGGAGATATTCAATGAGCGTCGGCGGCGGCGCGCCCGGCGCGCGCCCGGTCAGATAGCGCGAGTAATTCTCGATCCCCTGACAGGTTCCGGTCGCCTCCAGCATCTCAAGATCGAACTGCGTGCGCTGCTCAAGGCGCTGCGCCTCAAGGAGCTTGTCCTGTGACTTGAGCCAGGCGAGCCGCTCCTGAAGATCGTCCTGGATCTGGATCATCGCCTGCCGGATCGTCGGCCCCGGTGTGATATAGTGCGAGTTCGCATAGATCCGTACGCCGTCGAGTTTCCCGAATTTCTCTCCGGTCAGGGGATCGAATTCGGCGATCTCCTCAAGCTCGTCTCCGAACAGGGAGAACCGCCACGCGCGATCCTCAAAGTGCGCGGGGAAGAGCTCCACCGTATCGCCGCGCACGCGGAACGTCCCGCGCCCGAAAGCAAGATCGTTGCGCTTGTAATGAATCTCGACAAAGCGCCGGATGAGGTCATCCCGGTCGATCCGCTCGCCGCGCGTGAGGTTCACCGTCATTGCGAAGTAATCCTCTTTCGACCCGATCCCGTAAATACAGGAGACCGACGCGACAATGATAATATCCCGCCGCTCGAACAGCGCGCGCGTCGCCGCGTGCCGCATCCGGTCAATCTGGTCGTTGATGGACGCATCCTTTTCGATATAGGTATCCGTCCGGGGCACATAGGCTTCCGGCTGGTAATAATCGTAATAGGAGACGAAATACTCGACGGCATTATCGGGGAAGAAGGTCTTCATCTCCCCGTAGAGCTGCGCGGCGAGCGTCTTGTTCGGCGCGAGGAGAAGAACCGGGCGCTGCATGTTCTGAATGACATGCGCCATTGTGAAGGTCTTCCCGGAGCCGGTCACGCCCAGAAGCACCTGATCGGTGAGCCCGTCGCCCAGCCCTTCGGTCAGCGCGGCAATCGCCGCGGGCTGATCCCCCGCGGGCGTAAATTCCGAACAGATCCGGAAGGGCTTCGATGTATCGGTTTCGGATAACACCGCCGCTTGAGAAGGGGCCTGCTCTGTCATGGAAGGACTGTAGCGGTTCAGGGGCGGGTTTTCAACAACGCGCAATCCCGGAACCGCAGTTTACCGCCGTGAAAACGGGGGTGAGCCTTGAAAACCGAAAGGTTTTCATCTGGCGAAACCTGGTCCGGAGATACGGTTTAGGGCGGGAAATTAGTCTTTAATCCAAAACCTGAACAAAAGCCTGTTCCTTGTCACAAAGGCCAGCCCGGCCAGAGCCGTCATCAGGGTGGGTGAGTAGGATCGTCTTATTCTCATCGGTTCGCTCCCGTTTCTTTTCAGTCATAAGGTCAAAGAAAAAGCCGCCAGAGAGATCTCTGGCGACCGGGTGTTAAGAACCGTCACAAAAGAAACGGCGCGATAGTCTTTAGGCCGTCTCCGAGGAGGTGGCCCTGTACATGCACCACCGCCACCCGGTCACAGTAAGACCGAGTTGCGGCATCTCCGATACCTGTCCTTGGGATTAGTCATCTTTGGAATCAGGTATCAGTGACGGCTGATACCAGCCGCTTTTGTGAGGGGTTCTTAAGCCCCGGCCCGCATGGACATCCACGCAACGCCATGGTTGAAACTACAGGAAGATGGGGGCGGATGCAAGCGTTTTTGAAGTCGGGCACGGCAATCGCCTGAAGTTATGGATGCCAAGCTCAAAAAATTGAACTCGTTGAAAAACAAAGAATCCGTCATCCTCTGCGCATGCAGAGGATCCATTCGTCCGCCACCGCAGGTTTTGAAATGGATCCTCCGAACAAGTCGGAGGATGACGAAATTTAATTATATCAACAAATTATAGCTCATACATTTTTTTCAAGCGATTACCGTGTGAAGTCGGATTATGTGTGTGCCCTCTCCCCCGTGGGGAGAGGGTTGGGTGAGGGGCAAATAAAAACCCGTCCTCCAGCCCACCTCTTCAACCTCTTTGGATCGTTGTCGGCCTTGATCTCCAATAAAAACCTTACAGATAAGGCGGCGTGCAGGCGCTGATCAGTTCGCACGGCTCTTCGAACATATTGCGGAAGCGGTGGGGTTTATTCGACTCATAGTAATAAGCATCCCCCGGCTCCAGAACCTGGGTCTGGTCGCCGCAGGTGATCTCGATTTTACCGGTCAGGACGATGCCGCCCTCCTCGCCTTCGTGACGCAGCATCTCTCCCCCTGTATCGGCCCCTGGTGCATAGATTTCCTTCATGATCTGAAGTTTATGATTTTTGAGGGCGCCGATCTGGTAAAAGGCGAGCCCGTCGTCCTTGCCGAAACGGATCAACTCTTCGGATCGGAAGAAAATTTGGTCTTCTGCCGGTGGTTCGACCGCGAAGAACGCGGACAGACTCAGTCCCAGCGTTTCGAGAATTTTACGCAGCATGGCGACCGAGGGGCTGGTTTCGTTCTTTTCGATCAGGGACAGGGCGCTGTTCGTAATGTCCGCGCGGCGCGCCAGTTCGCGTTGTGAAAATCCGCGCATCTCGCGCAGGTGTTTCAATCTTCGTCCGATATCGGTGTCCTGGTCGGTCATGACGGGTCCTCCTTTTCGTGCGCCCGATTAAAAACAAAAATTTTGGTTTTGTAAATTTTTATTGACAGAAAGAACATTGCTGATATATATGTTCGAAATAATTTACATCAAATTGTGAATTGTAAATTTATAAATCCTCTGCAACGGCAGAAATGTAAAAAAGAGAAAAGGAGAGCAAAATGGAACTGAGAATCATTTTTATGCGCCACGGTAAATATGACTATAACAGTGAATTTCGCAGCCTGACACGGGAGGGTGTTGCACAGATCCTGACAACAGCGTGGCATCTGGCGCAAAAGCAAGGATCTGGAAGAAAAGCCCTTTTTGTTTCGGATGCATTCAGAGCCATGCAAAGTGGCGCGATTTTATGGGATATGTTTAAAGGAAACATTGGGCCGGATGGAAGTTTTGGAGTTAAGGATAACGGGCCTGTTTCGGATGATTTTTACCGTGATTCATTTCTTCAATCGAAGGCGGCTGACTCGGATCCTCCCTATATCCGCGCGAAATGGGCTAGCCTTGATGACGATTATTCCGTTAAGGAACGGATGGACGATTTCGGGGATACCCTTCACAGACTGGGCCCGCCGTCGTCGATATTGAATTTCGGTGAGGAGGAGCACGAGAATATTGGTGAGGTCTACGTCTGCAGCCACGAGCCTGTGCTTTGGGAGATGAGTCAGGCGCTTTCGGTCGGCCTTGAACACAAGACGGGACATTGGATGGAGGGAGCGGCAAGCCGTGTATATCTCGACGCGTCGGGCCTTGGGTTTTCGTCCCCCAGAGAAGCTTGGCAGATGATTAAAGGTCTTTCGCCGGAACGCCCTCTGGATCCGCGGCGTGTTCGAGGGGTCGAGTTTTTTGAGCCGGGTCAGGACGCGTCATTTCCCGAATGGTGCGCGCGGGCGGACAGGTATCTTGAAACAAGATTTCCGAAGCTCTCGCGTGCGCCGAGAGAAAACCACCCGGATAGCCGTCCCGGATAAAAGCAGCGCTTTCCTCCGTGCTTCGCGCGGGGGGCACGCGCAGTTCACCCCTTCAATCTCTCCAGAATCCGCTCAATCGGACCGCTGATGAGGGCCATTTTGGATTGTCTATCTCCAACGTTATGATGTGGTAACAAAAAGAAGCGTATTATAGGCTGTGCCTGCAAGAAAAACGATCGCGATGGTGCCGAGAATGAGCCATGCCAGGATTCTTCGGCGATGGGGCCACGTATGAATCATGGAGTCAACATCCCCCCGCCGCATAAGCCATCGGACATGTAACATCTGATAAAGAAGCCCGGCAGCAAACAGCAGACCTTGCAGCCACGAGCCCATCAGAACGAACATCAAAAGAAAAACCACACCCCAGACACAGACCGAGCCGATCAGAAAGGCCTGAATGCTGCGCGACGAGAGATCGACATGCACAAGATATCCCGGCCCCAAATACCCCCACGGGAAGAACACGTCCTGCCCGCCATTATCTATTTTGAAATACAGTGATGTATACCATTTGGGAACAGGCATATTCTGTGCGCTTTACTGTTGCCGCGTTCTTTTTTTCTTCTATGATGAGTATATGTTGACCCGCGAAAAACACCACAAAAAATTGTACCTCTTTTTTACAGGATACGGTTATTCCGTTGTTCTTCTTGTGATTATTTTGGCCTTTTATGTGGTACCTCTGGTTCTTCAATCGGATACGTCCGGCGTGACGATTTCTGAAGACGGGCAGACATTAACCTGCCGGGACGATATCCCAATTTATGAGGCCGAGAGCGTTGAGAATTTTCTGGATCGTTTGAGTTCTTATGCTGTAGAAAGCGGACGACCGTCCTTTGAAAGCATGATCTGCACGGTGGATCGGCTCTATACGGGCACCCCGGAGGACCGGGATGCCGTGCGCTATTTGCTCGATAAAAAACTGCATTTCTGGCCGGTCCACCGGGACGATATTGAGGCGTATTTCAAGAGTCGCATCGAAAAGGGCTTTGAAATACAGGAATAAGGTACATGCCCATTATGACCGTTTTCCGCATCCTGATTGACGATACATTGCCGTGACGGCTTCAATCTCAATTTGCAGGGCCCGAACCTGATTTCCCAGATTTCGAATTTCTTTGTCCAGAATCTCGATTTGGGCGTCGTTCGCTTGCTTGATTTCTTCGTATCTTGTCCATGCCTTTTCTTCGTCCAAAGCATCTGGTGTTGTGTGCTCTGTCACAGCACCGACGATTAAATCAAGTCCATAGTTTGCAATGTTATTTGGTGTTGGAATTCGCGAGGACTCATACTGTGAAGCAATTTCAAGAAACTCCCGATATGCGGCGGCGGTTTCTTGTTCCAACGCTGTGATTTCCGACTGGCGGGCTGAAATTTCACTTTCCAACGCTCCTTTTTGTGATTGTAATTCACGCATTTCCGCCCGCAATTCTTCGCATTCCGATGCCTCTTCTTCCGGCGGATCTTCCGGGGTTTCCTCTTCCGGCGGTTCCGGTTTGCGGGGCGGAAGAGGCGGAGCGTTGTCCTTTTCTTCGCCGCCTTCATCATCGTCGTCCTCATCAGGACTTGCCAGATCCCGGGTCATCCGTCCGGTGGCATCCACATTCCGGGCGGGGCTTGCGAAACCGCCCGCGGAGAAGCGGTCTCGTTCGGCTTTTTTCTTATTGGAAACCAGATATCCGAGAGATTGAAGCAGACTGTCTTCCGTCTCGCCGCCCGGCTGCATCCAGCCGTCGACTTTGAGATCTTTATCACGCTGGAAGGTTTTAAGAGCGGAATTCATTTCGCGCGTGATATAGCCGTGCGGCTCTTCCTCTCCCGCCATGTATCCGAGGCGCGTGAGTGCCTCTTTGGTCCTGAGAATGTCTTCTGGATCATTATCCCGGTTGTTCCCCACCGGGCCTTTGAGCAAGCGTTTGAAATTTGAAGCAATGGACATCAGGATCTCCTAAGCAAAATTGAAAATAAGATATGAACATAATCCTATAATAGGAATATTATCAATACATTTAAACGCAACCCGCTTGACATCCGTCTTTATTTTCGATAATGTCATAGCACTATGATTTGAGATTTATTCTTCTGACAGGTTTGACGCGATGGTTCTCGGGGGCTCCCGGACGGGAGATCGCTTTTTTGTGACCGTTTCCCAGAGGAATAAATTGATGGCATTTTCACCGAAATTTCGCGCGGCGATCGCGCAGCACTACAAACTCGACATTCAAAGCGCAATCCCCGGCCCGCGCCAGAAGATGGCCCGGACATATATTCTGGACGTAAAGGACGGCGCGCGCCTGTTCTGTAAACTGATCGACAAGCCGGGGCTCATCCCGCTTGTACGGGCGGGGTTGCCGATCCTCGATGAGTTGCACAAGACGGGGGCAAAGCGGATCGCGTATCCGATCCCTTCGGACGAGGGTTTGTCCCTGTCCGTTGAAGGGACGCTGATCCTCCTGTTCAATTATATCGCCGCGCCGCAAAGCTATGACTACAGCCTGCACGCGTTCGGACGTCTGATGGCGGACATCCACATGACCGGGCGAAGCATTTCCGGGCAAGGGGAATGTGAACTGGACCCGGAGCCCACACTCCAGAAGGCCGAAAAAGGCTGCGCGGACGCCCATAAGAACGCTCAACTTGCGGACGTTCTGAGACGGCATGAGGAAACCATTCGCCTCTACGCGCGGAAGTTTCAGGATCTGGCCCCGATCTGCCGGGAGACGCCCAAACGCCTGACCGTCACGCATGGCGACGCGCCAGGCAATGTCCTGATGCGGGCCCCGGAAGATCTCTATCTGATCGACTGGGACGAAATTGAGGTGTCGCCGCCGGAGCGCGATCACTGGATCATGGACCACTTCCCCGAATATCTGGAAGGGTATAAAAGCGTCGACCCCGGCTTCGAGATCGATCCGGACCTGCGCGCTTACTATATCCTGAAATATTTCTTCCGCTCGCTGAACTTCTATTTTGATGAAATCTACGCAGACCGGATGTCGGCGCATGAAAAGCAGGACTGGATTCGCGATCTGGAAGACAACCTGATTTCGGGATGGATGCGCCCGAAACTGGATGAAGTCCTGTTCCGGCGTGAAAGCCGGGAAGAAAATCCCCCGCAGGCGTAAACTCCGAACAAATCCGGAAAGGATTCAATGATCGGTATCGGATAACACCGGCGCTTGAGAAGGGGCCTGCTCTGTCATGAAAGGAATGTAGCGGTTCAGGGGCGGGTTTTCAACAACGCGGAAAGCAAGAAAGTGGCGAGCGGTTTTTAAGTTATGTGCCTCTGTGTGGCACGGTGTGGGGACACCCCCGTGCACAGAGACACCTGTTTATCGCGCGACAATTCGAAATGACCTGAATTTATAATTCTCGTCATTCCCGCGAAGGCGGGAATCTTTCTGGATCCTTTACAAAGATTCCCGCCTTCGCGGGAATGACGGTTCTTCTTTTTCCCGTCACAAAAGCCAGCCCGGCGAGTGCCGTCATCAACGCATGCGAGTAGGTTTTTTCTGTGGTCATCGGTAACACCCCTTTTTCAAAAATCGTTCAAAGAAAAAGTCACCAGAGAAAAACTCTGGTGACCGGAGGTTCGAAACCGCTATCTACAGAAAACGGCGTGACAGCCTTTAGCTGACGCCTGGACATACGCTGCCACCCCCCGGCCAGATTAAGACCGAGTTGCGGCATCTCTGATACCTGTCCTTGAGATTATAATCTTCGGGAGAAGGTATCAGTAACGGCTGATACCAGCCGCTGTAGATAAGGGGTTTCGAAGCCCCGGCCCGCACGGACATCCATGCAACGCCATGGTTGAATCTATAGGAAGATGCGACTGTGTGCAAGCGTTTTTGAAGTCGGGTTATGTGTCCTCGCCTCCGTGGGGAGAGGGTTGGGTGAGGGGTAAATAAAAGCCTGTGAGGAGCGAACGAAACCGTTTCTGAATCGCGATTCGTATTTTTTATGCCCCTCTTCGTGAACTTCGCGCACTTGTGGTGAAACACAAAAAAAACCACGAGAGAGGCTCATGACTTTTTATAGTGATTTCCAATAAGAATACGACATATTCTTATTGGAAATTGTACCGAGCAAAGCGAGGCGTCCGTAAGGACGAAAGCATGCCCAAGGGCGCATGGGCACTTGAGGGCTCGCATTTAAAATGTCCTATTTTAAATGCGAATAACTATAATACGAGCTACAGCGCCGGAATATCCCCGCGGGCGAAGCCCTCATGCAGGAGCGCGGCCTCATCGGCAAAACGTCCGGCGGCGACAGCTTCGCGCAGACGGCGCATAAGATACTGATAAAAGTAAAGATTATGCCATGTCAGAAGCATCGCGCCCAGAATTTCCTTCGAGCGGATCAGGTGGTGAAGATAGGCGCGCGAGATCCCGTTCAGAGCCGGACAGACGCATTCGTCATCAAGGGGCCTCGGGTCGTCCTTGTGACGGGCGTTCCTGAGACAGACCGGGCCACGCGACGTGAACGCCTGCGCCGTACGCCCCGAGCGGGTCGGCATGACGCAATCGAACATGTCAATCCCGCGCGCGACCGCGCCGATCAGATCGATCGGCGTGCCGACCCCCATCAGGTAACGCGGCCGGTCCTCCGGCAAAGCGGGCGCCACGACATCGAGCGTCGCAAACATCTCGCTCTGGGGCTCGCCCACGGCAAGACCGCCGATGGCATAGCCTTCGAACCCGATTTGCCGGAGCGCCCGCGCAGACTCAAGGCGCAGGTCCGGATCGGTCCCCCCCTGAGCGATCCCGAACTGGCCGTACCCCTCACGCGCGATGAAAGCCTTGCGGGAGCGCTCCGCCCAGCGCATGGACAAACGCATCGAGTTTTGCAGGGTCTCAAAAGACGCCGGCAGCGCCGGACATTCGTCAAACGCCATCGTGATCGTCGCATCCAGCAAATGCTGGATCTCCGTCGCGCGCTCCGGAGAAAGCTCATGGGGCGTACCGTCGATATGCGAGCGGAAGGTCACGCCCTGCTCGCTGATCTCGCGCAAATTCGCAAGCGACATGACCTGAAACCCGCCGCTATCGGTCAGGATCGGCCCCTCCCAGCCGCAAAATTTATGCAGGCCCCCCAGCGCGGCAACGCGCTCCGCCGAAGGCCGCAGCATGAGATGATAGGTATTGCCGAGAATAATCTCCGTCCCCGTGCTCCTGACCGCATCCATGGTCATGGCCTTGACGGTCGCCGCCGTCCCGACGGCCATAAAGGCCGGCGTTTCGACGCTCCCGTGAGCCGTGTGAAGACGCCCGCGCCGCGCGTTTCCGCAAGTCGCCAGAACATCAAAGCGTAAAGTCATGACGTAAGAGCTCCTTCGAGTAAACAGGCGTCGCCATAGGAGAAAAAACGATACTCGTTTTCGATCGCGTGTTGATAGAGAGTCCGGATCGTCTCCATTCCCGCGAAAGCCGATACCAGCATCAGCAGGGTTGATTTCGGCAAGTGGAAATTGGTCAGCAAAACGTCAACGACATTAAACCTGTAACCCGGCGTGATGAACAGGCGGGTCTCACCGATTGTCGGAGAGAGCTTGCCGCCGTCTCCCGCCGCGCTTTCCAGAGCGCGCAAGGCCGTGGTGCCCACCGCGACGATGCGCCCGCCGGCGGCTTTCGTGGCGGCGATCCGGTCGATCACCGCCTGCGAAACCTCAATCCATTCCGCATGCATGATATGATCTTCGGTATCCCGGGCCCGAACCGGCTGCCAGGTTCCCGCACCGACATGCAGCGTGACAAAATCATGCGCAATGCCGCGGGCGCCGATTTGCGCCATTAAAGCATCGGTAAAATGAAAACTCGCGGTCGGCGCAGCGACGGCCCCCTCATGTTTTGCGAAAATGCTCTGGTAATCTTCCGTATCCCGCACATCGTCGGCCCGGTCGATATAAGGAGGAAGCGGCACATGCCCGTAGCGCAAAAGCGCGGCCTGTAAAGCCCCCGTCTCTCCTCCGCCCCCTTCCCCGGCCTCATCGATATGAAAGCGCAGGGAGAGTACGCCGGCGTCTTTGTCTTTCGCATGGACGGTCGCGGAAAAATCCGGGCCGAAAACGATCCGGTCCCCTTCGCGCAGGCGTTTAAGCGGACGCGCAAAAGCCTGCCAGCCGCCGTCCGGCAGCGCGTGATCGAGCATCACTTCAACCTTCACCCCGCCGCGATACCCGAACAACCGCGCGGGAATGACCTTGGTATCGTTAAAGACGAGCAGATCATTCGGGCGCAGCAAAGCGGGAAGATCGCCGACATGCTTGTCCGCAATCGAACCGTCCCACCCGGAGACGAGAAGTCTGGCCGCTTCGCGGGGCTCCATCGGGCGTTGCGCGATCCGCCCCTCGGGCAGGGCATAATCAAAATCGGAAATAAGCATGAAGGAGGTTTAAGCAGATTCCCCCCGATACTGTCCAGAAAAAACCCCGCAGAACACAGCAATTGCCTGAAGTTATGAATATCAAAAGCGTCATCCTCTGCGAAGGCAGAGGATCCATTCCGAAGCTATCACGAACGGATGAATGGATCCTCCGAACAAGTCGGAGGATGACGGAATTAAATTATATCAAAAGGTTAGTGGAATCGAATTTTTTCAAGCGATTGCCCTGCCCCGCAGGGCCGCCACGGGCTTATGACGTTACGACTTTCTCGTCGTCATCCGGCCGGGACTCGCGCAGAGCCGACTCCGTCTCTTTCAGGATGAGCGCGCGGGAGACTTTTTTAATGAGCGCATAAGCGCGCTCGATTTTCTGGACCGTCTCCAGCGGATCGGGCGTCTCGAGGCGCAGAACGCCGGTCTTCTCATCGAAAACAAGGATGCCGTCCGCGTTTTTTTGCCGGAAAAAAGCGCCCAGCGCCTTGCGCCGCTCCGGCGTCATATAGGCGCGCGCACGTTCGGAATCCGAGGAACGGGAGGCAACGCTCATCCCGTCCGGAAAATCGAACGCCTCCTTGCTGTTGATCATGGCCCCGCGCGACATGCTGCGGATTGTGTCTTTCAGCGCCCCTGTCCCCACCGCAAACTCAAATCCGGCTTCACTGTCCCAGCACGCCTGAACGATCGTCCGGAATGTCGTTCCGCGCCCGTCATCGGTCGGCTTTTCCTCCGCGTAAAAGAAGAAGATAAAAGGGGGCTCGTCAGAACGGACACCGGGAGACGCCATCATCCGCCCGCGCTCGTATGTAAAGCCGTGACGTTGCGCGAACTTCGACCATGCCGCTTTCTGCTGAACGAGAATCCGGATCGTCCAGAAAAAAACGCCAAGAATGAACGCCGCAACAAGAAAATAAAGAACGATCCAGAACACCTGAAATTCCCCCGGTAACTCTTTTCAGGATAGCATAAAACCCCGTCCATGCAATCATTGCCGGACCAAAGGTCTGGGAAAAGACACAAAAAAAGGCGCGAAACATTTTAGCATGTTCCGCGCCTTTTGTTTCAGACATCTATCGATATACTATTTTTCGGACGGCAACCCCGCACTCTCCGTTTCCGTGAGTGCATCGCCCAGCGCCAATGCGCCAAGCTGCAACTCAACTGAAATCTGCTCCACGAGATGCTGGAGATGATCGTTCAACATGTCGTTTTCGCGGATTTCAATATTACCGGCGGACGTCACATAAAACAGCGCCTGAAGATGAGCAACGTGATTTTTGCATCGCTCAAGCGCCATCTGACTGACAAAAAGACTCTTTTCGAGAACGCCGGCACAGTCTTCCGGCATTCCCGCTCTTGGCGTACTCATAATGATAGTCTCCCCATATACAGTACTTAAATGATACCGCCCCACACAGCACCATAATTAGTAATGAAGTGTTATGGGAATGTCAAGATTTTTTCATATACAAGAGCTTCTGCGAATGCGGAAATTTTTTAAAAACAAAGAAAACAAAAAAATTTTCTACGCCTTATCGCCGGCCCTTCAGGCTTTGGAGTTTTTCAATCACCTCGACCGACGATTCCGACATTTCTGCATAGGCACGCTGGGCACCGATCCGGTTGCCTTTCGCGAACAGGGCCGCAGCCCGGCGTCCGGCTTCGTGCACCGCGGCATGCGGGGCTTCGAGTTCAGCGTAAGCCGGATGGGCGCGCACAGCCTCCGGCGCGGTATCATACCACTTGCCAAGACGACATTGATGATGATCCGTCAATTCCTTGGCTTCGAGCTCTTCTGCACCGACAAGCATCGCGGCAAGCCTCTTTTTCCATGCGATATGATCGGACATCGCCAGATCCATGACTGCCCCCGGAATTTTCATTTGTCCCAGCTCATGGAGGCGTTTGTCGATGAGACGCGACGCCTCGGTGACAGCCTCGACGGCAAGATCCGCATTCCCGGCTGATTGTGTGGTTTTCTGGCTGATGATCTCGACACTGCGGGTAATCTCGTCCAGCGCGGCCGTCTGTTCCGTTACGCTGGAGGCCGTTGAAGACATCAGGCGCGTGACGCTGCTGATTGTGTTCACCACATCGTCGATCTGGGTGCCGGCATCGTGAATTTCTCCGCGCCCAGCTTCCACCGCGTCTATGGTTTCTTTCATCGCCGTTGCCATATCGTTCATGCCGTCCGTTATGGCTCCGATCTTTTTGCGAATATTCTCGGTAGCCGTAGCCGTCTGACCCGCCAGCGCCTTGACTTCTCCCGCCACAACGGCAAATCCCTGTCCCGCATCTCCGGCCCGCGCAGCCTCGACTGCGGCATTGAGTGCCAGAAGATTGGTTTGCTTGGCCAAAGTTTCGATAACCTCCAGAACGCCGCCGATATCCGTGACGGCATTCGAAAGTGTATCCAGACTCTCGTTCGCCGTCGTCATTTTCCCGGCAATTCCGTCCATCCGGACGACCGAGTTCTGTACGGCCTGCCGCCCCTTGCCGGCGGCATTCTCCGTTTCCTGCGCCGCGGAAACGACCTCGTTGCTGGATCTTGAAATTTCGTTCACCGTGGCGTTGATCTCTTCCAGCGCCGCAGCGATGCTCTGCGTGTTGTCCGAAACTTCACGCACATCGCCGGTTACAAAAGATACAGCCGCAATCGCCTCGCTTGTCTTCATGGACAAGGCGACCATACTCTCAAGCTCTTTTTTCTCCTGCCTGAAACCGCGGAACATACGGGTAACGTCTAACATTCCAGATAATCTCCTCCGTTTTCGGGTGTTTCGCGGAAGCTCAGACTCCCTCTCTTTTCGAAGCATGGCCGAATCCTCCCTGAACGGTCAATAGAATTTCTTGCCGCATCATTTGTTTTTTCATAAATATTATTTTTTCTTCTTAATCCACGTCATGTTTTTATTTATATATGTATAATATCCGCCTCTTCTAAATTAGGAAAAACATTGACATCAAGGAGCAACAAGTTTGTAATACCTTCGTATTCAGACGGCCTGGCTTCTGCCCGGCTTCTGTTTGTTTTTGAGTGAGAGGTGTTCCGTGATCACGCTGCCTGCGAATTGTGAATTTAACTATGCACCGACCCTCAAAAACGAACTCGGGAAGGAACTCGCGCAGGGCGGCGGCATCGCAGTCGACATGAGATCCGTCGAGCGGATGTCTCTGGCCTGCGTTCAAATCCTGATCGCCGCCGTTATCAAAGCCCGAAAGACGGATCGCACCGTCAAAATCGACTCCTCCGAGACCGTCCATGCGATATTTGAGGATCTTGGTGTCTGTGAAGTGCTGGCTCCCGGACAGTAACTAAGGAAAAACCGATGCCCTTAAAAATAATCACGGTAGATGATTCGAAAACGATGCGGGACATGGTCTCGTTTACGTTGAAAGAAGCCGGGTACGACGTCCTGACCGCCGAGGATGGAAAGGACGCCGTGCGTGTCCTTGAGGTAAACAGGGTCGATGTCGTTATCACGGATCTGAATATGCCGAATATGAACGGGATCGAACTCATTCGGGCCATCCGGGCCATGCCGACCCTGAAGACCGTTCCCGTTCTTATGCTGACGACGGAAGCCGACGAAGCGAAAAAGACGGCCGGAAAAGAAGCCGGTGCAACGGGATGGATCGTCAAACCGTTCAACCCGGAAAAGCTGATATCCGTCATCCAGCGCGTGGCGGGAGGATAACCATTATGATGGAAGACCGCTTCAAACAGACATATTTCGAAGAATGCGAGGATCGCCTTCTGGAAGCGGAGGAAGCCCTCAATTCCCTGCAATCGGGCAGCGAGGACCCGGAGTTGATCGACATGGTCTTCCGGGCCGTCCACTCGATCAAGGGCGGCGCTGCCGCCTTCGCGCTCGAACAGATCGTGGATTTCACGCACCATTTCGAGACCTCCCTTGATTATATGAGAGACGGCCGGCTTGACGTCACCCGGGAGCGAATCGACCTCTTCCTGCGTGCGAAGGATATTCTGGACACGCTCATCGCGGACGCGAAGGAAAGCGAAAAAAGCGATCCCGGCCTCGGACGGGGTATTCTTGAGGCTCTGGCGGCCCTCGCCGCCACAGGCGGCGAGGGGAATGACGCCCCGGCCGCAGACAAGACGCCGGGGCAAGAGGATCTCCTTTCCTCTCCGGAAGGCGAACGAACGTGGTCCCTGGTTTTCCGCCCGCATCAGGACATGCTCAAGACCGGGAACGAGCCATTATTTATTATCCGGGCCCTCAAAACGCTTGGGGCTCTCCAGCTGACCGCCGAGACAGACGAAATTCCGCCTTTTGACGAGTTGCCCCCCTCGCAATGCCGTATGAGTTGGCGCATGGTCCTCAAGACCATGGCCCCGGAGGAGGAAATTCGTGAAATTTTCGAATTCGTCGAAGATATGTGCGAATTGAAAATTGCCCTGCAGGACGTGCCGCCCGGAGATATGCCGGAACGCCGCCGCTCGCAGGCTGTTGACAAGCAGGACCGTCCCAACCGCCGGAAGGAAGACCGGGAATTGAAAGACGCCATGAGCACGGGAAGCTCTTCCATCCGTGTGGAACTCGGCCGGATTGACAACATGGTCAATCTGGTTGGTGAAATGGTGATCGCACAATCAATGCTTCAGGAAAAAGTCCGCAGACTGACCGGAGAAGGCGGCGCGGAAGTCATCAAAAGCACGGAGCAACTCTCACGGCACATGCACGACCTGCAAGACAGTGTGATGGCCGTGCGGGCGCAGAAAATCAAATCCGTCTTTACCCGGATGCCGCGAATCATCCGCGAAGCGTCGGACATGCTGGGCAAGGATATTCGTCTGACGACGTTCGGCGAGGATACCGAAGTCGACAAAACGGTCCTTGAAAATCTTGTGGACCCGCTGACCCATATGGTCCGCAACGCCATCGATCACGGAATCGAGACGCCGGAAGACCGCGAGAAGATCGGAAAACCCCTATACGGCATGCTTCAGCTTTCGGCGCGCCACAAATCGGGCCGGATCATAATCGAGGTCGAAGACGACGGGAAGGGAATCGACCGCGAAGCCGTCATGAAAAAAGCCGTGGAGCAAGATCTTGAAAAGCCGGACGCCAACCTGTCAGACAACGAGATCAATAATATGCTCTTCCGTCCCGGCTTCTCGACGTCGAAGGAAGTGACGGAAGTCTCCGGGCGCGGCGTCGGCATGGACGTTGTCAAACGGAATATCACCAATATGGGCGGGCGAATTTCGGTTCAGTCCACTCCCGGCAAGGGATCGCGCTTTTCGCTTTCGCTGCCGCTGACGCTGGCCGTCATGGACGGGATGGTCGTCGCGGTCGGCTCCCAGCGGTTCGTCCTGCCGACCATCAACACGATCGAAAGCATCCAGCCCTCTTTGGACGATATCAGCACGATCTCCGCCAATTGCAACGTCATCAAGGCGCGCGGAGAATATGTCCGGATCATGCCGTTGTTTGACGTGTTCGGAGTCACGGACGCCATCACCAATCCGGAAGAGGGCCTGGTCGTTCTGGCGGAAAGCGACGAAGGCGACCGGTTGGCCATTATGGTCGACGAAGTGCTCGGGCAGCAGCAGGTCGTGATCAAATCGCTGGAGACAAATTACGAGAGCGTTCCCGGAGCCTCCGCAGCGACGATCCTCGGGGACGGCGAGGTCGCGCTGATTATCGACGTCCCCGGGATGATCGCCATGGAGCCGAACATCGACCTGAAAACCCTGGTAGCACAGAACCGGGCGAAGGCCGGAGCTGTAGAAATTCCCGGGAGCGGCATTTCAGAGGAAAATCCGGCCCGGCAGAATGCCCGGGAAGATGAACTTGTATCACAAGCGGAGAAAAACGATGGGTGAAAGCAATACATGTGAGACGGTGGACGCAGTGGGCGAGAACGTCTCCGCTCCAAAAGATGACGGGAAGGATCCCGGCTCGGCACATACGTTCGACGATATGGGACTCTCGCAATCCGCCGATGCGGACAAGCAGTATATTACCTTCACGATCAGTGAAGAGGAATACGCCACGCCGATCTTGACCGTTCAGGAAATCCGCGGCTGGATGGCGACAACCCCGCTCCCGAACACGCCGGCCTATGTCCGGGGCGTGACCAATCTGCGCGGAAATATCGTGCCCGTTTTTGATCTGCGCGCACGGTTCCGGAATGAACTGACAGAGGTCACGGACCGGCATGTGGTCATCATGGCGACGATCAGGGGCCGAACGATCGGGCTTCTGGTCGACTCGATTTCGGACATTTTGACCATCGAAACAGAAAGCATTCAGCCGCCCCCGGACTCGTCGATGACGGTGGAAACGCAGTATCTCGAAGGTCTTGTCACGGCAGGAAAGCGCATGGTCGCACTCGTGAATATTTCAAAGCTGTTCGACAAACAGGTGATCGGGCAGCTTTAGGCTTTGAGCTTTGAAGAATTTAAAGGCACACGCACCTACAGGAGGTTGTTATGAGCGTTTTGGATAACATGAAAATCGGCACAAAGATCTATGCCGGGTTCGGGATCGTTTTGTTGATCCTGGTCGCAGTTGCGGCTTTGACCTTTATGAAGCTGAACCATGTCAATAAGAATTTTGCCGCATACAAAGAGCTTGTCGGCGAGACGCTTCTGGTCAGCGAAATCAGCGGAGACGTCGCCAAGAACCAGCGTGATTTCCTGGAATGGATGCGCACGCAGACGCCGGAGTCCCGTAAAAAATTCGCGGAGAACAAGAAAACCTTCATGGACCTGATGAAACCGGCGCAGGAATCGATTACCAGTCCCGAACGCGCGAAGAATATCGACGAGATCGAGGAGGCCGCAAAGGCATTTTACGAGGCGGTGGACAAGAACCTGGCCCTGATGGACAAGCGCAACAGGCTGGTCAGGGAGACCATGGATGTTCTGGGGCCGAAGATGCGTAAATTTCTGACCCAGGCCGGGATCAGCGCCGCCGGAGACGGAGATTTTGAAACGGCTACGGATATCGGGCTGGCCAATCAGGATCTCCTTCTGATGCGACTCTATGCCCTCAAGTTTCTGGGAACGAACGATCCGGCAGATGCGGAAGAATTCAAGAAATTCAATGAACGCCTGATCGAATCCCTGGCCCGCTCGAAAGCCGGAACGCAAAACCCCCGGCGCCGGGCCATGCTGGAAAGCGTCGAGAAACTGCATCCGGAATATGCTGAAGCTTTCCATCAGGTCGAAGAGGCGATTTTCGCCCGGAAAAAGATTATCGAGAGCGATATCCTCGTCTCCGGCGTGGAAATGCGGCAAAAAGCCAATCACGTTCAGGAGACGATGACCCATGACGAACACAGGGTTGGCGAAGAGGTGGAGGTTATGATCTCGACAACGGTCAGCACCGTTCTCCTGCTCTCGGTGATCGGATTTGTGATCGGCGCTCTGTTTTCCTTCTTCCTGACACGACAAATTCTGCGCCCGATTCAGGGGATGCAGGAAGCCGTCGATACGCTCTCCGCCGGAGACCTGACCCTGAGCATGCCCTTCACCAGCGGCGGAGACGAAATCTCCGAGATGTGCCGGAAGGTCGATCAGTTCATTGAGCGCCTGCGCGACGTGGTCAGCGAGATCAAGATGACATCGGAAGATGTGAAAGACAAATCGGACGAGATGGCGAACGACTCGCAAGGGCTCTCCGACCGGACGGAGCAGATGGCCTCGACGCTCGAAGAAACATCGGCATCTATGGAAGAGCTGACATCGACTGTGCGGACGAATGCCGAAAGCGCGAAAGAAGCAAGTTCCGAAGCCGACAAGGCCAGAGGGCTTGCCGAAAACGGAAGCCAGGTCGCGGGCAAGGCCGGAGAAGCCATGCGCAAGATCAGCGAATCTTCCGAGAAAATCACCGATATCATCACGGTGATCGACGAAATCGCGTTCCAGACGAACCTGCTCGCGCTCAACGCAGCGGTCGAGGCGGCCCGCGCCGGAGACGCCGGACGCGGCTTCGCGGTCGTGGCGCAGGAAGTGCGTACGCTCGCCCAGCGTTCCGCGCAGTCGTCGAAAGATATCAAATCCCTGATCGACGACAGCAGCAAGCAGGTCCAGAACGGGGCCGACCTTGTGAAGAACGCGGTGGCGTCGCTGGAAGAAATCTGTAGCTCGATCAGCGGAGTCACGGAGAAAGTCGGCGAAATCGCCCGGGCGAGCGAAGAGCAGTCCACCAGTCTGGATGAGGTCTCGCAGGCGGTTGTCGAGATGGACAGCACGACACAGCAGAACGCCTCCATGGCCCAGCAAAGCAAGGTTCTGGCCGGCGACATGCAGGACAAGGCGGCGATGCTTCTGGAAGCCGTCTCCTTCTTCAAAATCGCCGAAGGTCTCAAAGGTCAGGCCCGTAAAATTATCGATCGGACGAACGGCTCGAACAAGGCGCGCCCCCCCGCCCCCTCTGCTGCGCCTCTGAAAAAAACTGCGGCGGCTGGCGACGCGCCAAAAGCCTCTTCCGCCGCCGAGGCCGAAAATGACGCCGACTGGAAAGAATTCTGATGGCATCCTGACAGAATCAGAAAAAGGAGCAGAGCCGTGAGATTTTTTCCAGATATGAAGATTGGTAATCGGACATTTGTCCCTGAGCCCGTCTTGTTCGAGACCTTGTCTGCATTTTCCGCGGCCCTGTTCCCGGCCCCGGATAAAGCTTGCAAAACGGCGGTATTGTTCTTTCAGCCCAACGGCACGACGGGATAAAAGACATGACGGACACGGTGAACGGCACGCCCCAGCAAACGGTTATTCTGGGCCCGAAGCAGTTCGAGGCGATCAAAAAGATTATCTACGACGTTGCAGGAATATCGCTCGCGCCGCACAAGGCGCAAATGGTCTCAAACCGGATCGCCAAGCGGATCAAGGCGCTCGGGCTGGAAGATTACGATGATTATATCGATTATCTTCGGCACGAAAAGCATGGCGAACAGGAAATGCCCGATCTCGTGAATGTTCTGACCACGAACGTCACGCATTTCTTTCGCGAAAACCATCATTTCAATCATCTGAAAGCGAATTTGACAGCCCTGCTCAAAACCAACGCCGGAAAGCGAATCCGGATCTGGTCCGCCGGATGCTCCAGCGGACAGGAGCCGTATTCGATCGCGCTCACCTGCCTGGAAACGATGCACGCGCTTGGCGTTCAGGCAAATTTGCGCATTCTGGCAACCGACATCGACACAACAATTCTGGCGCGCGCCCGGGACGGTCTTTATTCCGCCGAAGCCCTGAAAACCGTGAGCCAGGACTATCTGAACCGCCATTTTACGCAGGAGGGCGAGACGCATTACCGGATTTCCCGGAATTTGCGAGAGCTTGTCGCGTTTAACTATTTTAACCTGAACACAGCCACATGGCCGATGAAGGGGCCTTTCCAGGCCATCTTTTGCCGGAACGTCCTGATTTATTTCGACCGGGAAAAACAGCATAGTTTTGTCGAAAAAATGGCAAGATTGCTGGAGCCGGGCGGCTTCCTCTACCTGGGCCATTCAGAGCATTACGCCGGATCTCTGCCCTGTTTTGCGGCAAAAGGACAAACCGTTTACGAATACAAGGGGACATGAAAGAAAGCAAAGCAACCGACGGCTATTTCGACAAGACGTTCGACTCTTATCTGGTTCCGGTCGCAGCCGGTTTTTTCGGCTGGTCCGGACAAAAGAATCTCGCCTTTACAACGACGCTCGGCTCGTGCGTTTCCGTCTGCGTGAGCGACATGAACCTTGGAATCGGCGGCATAAACCACTTTTTGTTGCCGGATCTTCCGGGCGGCGGCGGGCACACAGCATCCGAAGCCGCACGCTATGGAAGCGCAGCCATAGAAATTTTGTTGAACGCATTATATGCTAATGGAGCGGCCAGGAATGATCTTGTCGTCAAGGTGTTCGGTGGAGGCAAAGTGGTTTCCGGCGTGTCAGCGGATGTCGGCGGACGAAATGCTGAATTCGCCCGGACGTTTTTCCGGAATGAGCGTATTCGTGTCACCAGCGAAGATACGGGGGGAAAAACAGGGCGGAAAGTGATTTTCTTTCCTTCCTCCGGTCGTGCGCTCGTCCGTCCCGTCATGACCTCTCAGGACATCGACAAAATCGCGGAAAAAGAATTGAAAACCTATCAAAGACTTGAAAAAACGAGGACCGAAGGAGATGTCGAACTCTTCTAATCAGGCGATCAAAGTCGCCATTGTCGACGACAGCGCGTTTATCCGTATGCTGCTGAAGGAGTGCCTGTCCGCCGAACCCGATATCGAAATTGTCGGAGAGGCCGGAGACCCTTTTGAGGCGCGGGAAATGATCAAGCGCGCCAATCCCGATCTGATCACGCTGGATATCGAAATGCCGCGCATGAACGGGATCGAATTTCTCGAAAAAATCATGACGCTGCGCCCCATGCCGGTGATCATGTTTTCGTCCCTGACACAAAAAAACGCGGAAGAAACAATCAGGGCGCTTGAAATTGGAGCGGTGGATACCGTTGCAAAACCCCAGACCGGTGACGCGGCCGAAGTCATCCGTGCCGAGTTAATCCCGAAAATCCGGGCTGTCAGACACCAGACCTTCTTCGATTTGGGGATGCCTCTTTCCCCTCCCCCTTATCCGTCTTCATCTTCCCGTTCGGGAGTCCGGGAGACCGGCCGCGCAGTTGAAAAATCCCTTCTCGGAATCGCCTCCTCGACAGGCGGAATCGAACGCCTGCGCTACATGTTTGCGGGCCTATACTGCCACATCCCGCCAACGCTTGTCGTCCAGCATATCAACCAGCACTACATCGACAGTCTCGCCTCACGGCTTCGTTCCCTCACACCGGAGCATATCGAAGTCAAAGTCGCAGAACATAACGAATTCCTGAATCCGGATACGATTTACATCGCGGATAATATCCGGCACCTTCTGGTGAAAAAAAGCGGAGACCGCTATCGCTCCGTGCTGCATGACGCACCACCCAGGAACGGATTTATTGCGTCGGCGGATTATCTTTTTGAATCGATAGCCGAAAATGATGGGGACAACAGCGCAGGAATCATCCTGTCCGGCATGGGGAACGACGGCGCCGAAGGCCTGTTGCGCCTCCACAAGGCCGGCGGCCTGACTATAGGAGAATCCAGCGAAAGTTGCCTTGTTTACGGGATGCCAAAAGCAGCCGCGGATCTGGACGCCCTGACATATTCAATGTCGCTGAGAAAAATCACGGAGTATATCAATGACTCACTCTGAGCAACCCGACATGGACAGAACCACGCTCGAATCCCTGACCCGTCAGTGGATTGAACTGGGATTGCTGATAACCTGGGTGACGAAACAATCAAACAAGGAAATCGATTCTCTTTCGGAGTATCTGGAAGAAAAAACGGAAGATCTGGTCGACAATTTCCGGGATATTTCCGGAAAGGCACAGGGACAGTCACAGACGGTCAACGAGATTGTCGAAAGCTCTACAAATGTCATCGTCGGCGACCGGACGGTTCCTCTGGTGGAAGTCGTCGAGAAACTGGACCGCCTGATCACCTGTATGATCGACGATGTCATCGATACGTCGAAACAGGCCATGGGCATGGTCTATATCATGCAGCAGGCCGTTGCCGACTCGAAGAAAGTGACGGAGGCGCTTGAGGATATTTTCAAGATCACGCATGTAACCAAATACCTGTCCATCAACGCGTTGATTGAGGCCGAGCAGGCCGGCGGCAACGCAGGAAAATCATTTGGCGTCGTCGCCAAGGAGGTCCGCGATCTCTCTTTCAGCACCAAGGAGCTGGCCGAAAGAATGGACGAGCAGGTAAACGGGCTCGCCAACAAGCTGAAGGAAAGCTTTAAACTTCTGGAAATTATCGCCGCCAAGGACATGACCGAGCAGATCCAGATGAAAGAAAGCATCAGTGAAACAATGGCTGCCCTGATTGCACAATCCGAGCGACAAAAAGCGATTTTGGAACAGACGGCCACATCTTCGACGGACATCTCCTCGACCGTCTCGCGGCTTATCATGACCATGCAGTTCCAGGATTACATGAAACAGCGCATGCAACACCTCACCGAGGCCGCCAGCGGCGTTCAGGAACGGGTCTACGAATTGCTCGAAAACTCCAGATCCGTCGAGATCGTCACGGATTTCCCCAAAGATCCTCCCGAAAATATTGTCAACGAATTGCTTGAACGATTTTCCCTGTCGAAAATCAAGAATGATTTCGCAAACGGACTTGAAGATGACGCTCAAAACCAGACAATGGGAACCGCTCCATCTTCCGGAGCAACCGGCGGCGGGGATGACGACGACGGCGGCGATATTGAACTGTTCTAGGGTCCATACTCACAGGTATCGTCGATTCTGCGCGTGTCAAATTTTTGACAGATGTGCGGGAAAATCTCGCGGAGCGTAGCGGGACTACGGTCAAGAGATTTGAGTGCACAGATGCAAAAATTT
>JANQFU010000031.1 GCA_028277665.1 Alphaproteobacteria bacterium
CGCGTAAAATAAGAAAAACGTTTTCTCTGGATCACCGCGATCGCCGGGATGACGTTGGTTTATAAGATTTTAAAGTCCTCTTATCCATAGCTGAGGTTATTTATAGCTTCAGGCGAGTGCTGTGCCTAAAATCACAACATCTGGTATTGTGAATCGTTCCTATCTACTATATCTTTGGAAACAGGTTTCTTCCCGGGGCATAGGGCATTTTAGTGCTCTCCGTTCCCTGAAAACTCATAAAATCGGTTCACCAGAAAAGAAAGGACCCGTCACCATGTCCATGTCTTCCAATGCCTCACAAGCGGCTTCCATCTCGCGCGATGTCACAGACAGCCGCTCGCCCCTGCTTCAGGAACGCCACGTTTATAAACCCTTTTTGTATCCGTGGTGCTACGAAGCCTGGTTGACGCAGCAGCGCATCCACTGGCTGCCCGAGGAAGTTCCGCTCGCCGAGGACGTCCGCGACTGGCGTCAGAAACTGACCCCCGCGGAGAAGAACCTGATGACCCAGATTTTCCGCTTTTTCACGCAGGCTGACGTCGAGGTCAACAATTGCTACATGAAACATTATTCGCAGGTCTTCGGCCCGGTCGAGGTTCAGATGATGCTCTCTGCCTTTTCGAACATCGAGACGATCCACATCGCGGCGTACTCGCATTTGCTCGATACGATCGGCATGCCGGAAATCGAATATCAGGCCTTCATGAAATATAAGGAAATGAAGGACAAATACGATTACATGCAAAACGCCTCGATGTCCTCCCGCCGTGATATTGCCAAGACAATGGCGATGTTCGGCGGATTTACCGAAGGGCTCCAGCTCTTCGCGTCTTTTGCGATCCTGATGAATTTTCCGCGCTTTAACAAAATGAAAGGCATGGGGCAAATTGTGACCTGGTCCGTGCGGGACGAGACGCTGCACTGCCTGTCTGTCATCCGCCTTTTCAATACGTTCGTTCAGGAAAATCCGGATATCTGGGATGACGCGTTGAAAGCCGAAATCACGGAAAGCTGCCGGAAAATCATCGGGTTTGAAGATGCGTTCATCGACCTTGCCTTTGAAATGGGCGGCGTCGAGGGTCTCGAAGCCGAAGAGGTCAAGCAGTATATCCGCTATATTGCAGACCGCCGCTTGCAGCAGCTCAACCTCTCTCCGATTTTCGGAATCGAAAAAAACCCGCTTCCGTGGATGGACGAAATGCTGAACGGGGCCGAACACACGAATTTCTTTGAAAACCGGGCGACCGAGTACTCCCGCGCGTCAACCGAAGGCAACTGGGAAGACGTCTTTTCGGACGATATTTTCTCCGGTCATTACGGCAAGAAAATCGGCGCGATGGATATCACCGGCGAAAACGACAATGTGAGCAACGACTAAAGATCCCCTTCTTCGTCGCCCATGACTGTCCGGAAAAAAGTTAACACGCAATCCCGGAACTTAGGCGAGACCTGGTATCCGGGATCTTTATCAGGAGACCCCGGACAGTCATGCGTTTTCACAGGGATAACAAAATTTTGACGGGTGGGGAGGGGGAGAATTTGTACAATTATTTTGCTCAATCGATCATAATGCGAAGGCAACCCCAATCAACCGGTCTGTGTGGAGCAAACCATTGCCATGTGTTTGTCATACCGTTTCGGCATCATTTAGAGTCAGGACCTATATGGATATGAAACACATGCCCTGATTCTGAAAAAAAATGATCAGATCCCGGAAGGTCTCGATCATATCCGGTTTGTCGTGCATCAGGATGACGTGGCGCGTGTCCGTCCGCCAAAGATCCGGGTCGTCGAGCGCTTTCTTTTTGAGCGCGGCCAGCGTTTTGTATTTCTGGCGGCCCTTGTGCCGGGGAAGCATCATCCAGTCCGCCGTGGAATAGGTCAGAAGCGTGTCGGCCGCCTGCGCGATTTCCGTGTCATGGCACCACGGCAGGGTGACGCCCTTGAACGGCAGCGGCGCATATCCGTTTTCCCGAAGCCAGATTTGCATCGCGTCTTTCTTTTCGCGCAAAGCCGGCGATATCTCCGGGTTTCGGGTATTGATCCCGTCCGTCAGAACCTCGCACGCCCTGCGGACGGCGTCTTCCGGGCCGATCCCCGGGTCGATGATCTGGCCTGCCGTCCCCCGGTCCAGATGCGGGAAGCGGAAATAGCGTCCGGGTTTTGAAAATCCGGCCCGCCGGTAGATGTCCTCAATCAGGTTCTCCGTCCTCAATATGTCTTCCTGCATCCGCCAGAGCGGTTCTTCGGAGGTGCGGATATGGGCGTAACCGTGATTGGCGAGCGTATGGCCGCGGCGGACGGCTTCGACCATCGGGGCCGGGTTGATATCGAGATGCCGTCCGAGACAAAAGAAAACGGCCTTGATCCCGTACATACTCAGGCAGTCGAGCACCTCCCAACTCTCCATGGACGGCGAGTCGTCAATTGTTAAATAGGCCTCAATCCGGCGCGGTTTCGGTAAGAGCAGCGTACTCATCGGAGTAATTTATAACTTTCAGGACGTCATATCCAGAATTGACTTGCTTTATAAGTTTTTCTCACAATTTCCGTGCGGCTCCGAAAAGCGTCAGATCCGGTTTGACAACCCGCGCCAGCGGCAGGTTTTCAAAAGCTTTCCGTACGACCGGCACGTTGCCGCGGATCATGGCCGCGCGGACCAGATCGGGTTTCCAGC
Organism: Alphaproteobacteria bacterium; assembly: GCA_028277665.1. Classification (GTDB taxonomy): domain Bacteria; phylum Pseudomonadota; class Alphaproteobacteria; order Micavibrionales; family Micavibrionaceae; genus JANQFU01. The sequence continues at coordinate 2,678 of JANQFU010000031.1, forward strand.
CGCCGTTCTGAACCAGGACATCCAGAAAGCCGCCCGCCAGATATATCCCGCCGAAAGCATGCGCATAGACGGCGATATTGTGGATAAGCTGCCCCAGAAAGCGCGCATAAATTTCTGTTATTTCCGTATCCTGACACGCTTCTTTTATATCGCCCGGCGCACGGCCTCTCAAGACTTCGCAGATCAACGGCAGACCGGCGCCGCCGAGCAGGCGCTCGTAAATCAGGTCCTCCCCCTCCAGACGCCGCCAGAGGGCCTCGCAGATTTTTTGCATCTGCGCATCGCCCGGAAAAGAGGGGACCGTATGCCCGCCGAAGTTTTCCTGCACATGCCAATGTCTGTTTTCCCCATCTCCGTGCCAGCGGCCGTAAGAAATGCCGACGCCGGTCCCGATGGACAGGACGCAGGAGGGCGCGTCCAGCATCGGTGCGCCCCGGTGGATCCATGCGCAATCCCGGTCCGGATCGAGATGCGGCAGGGCGTAAGCCGCCGCGGCCAGATCGTTTACAATATCTATTTTTGTCTTTTTCGGAAGGTTTTGCCTGAGATCGTTCAGATTCAAAACCCAGTATTCGGGATCTTTCACGCCCCACTGCGAATGCCACAGGCCCGGCGATTCTTCCCATCCCGTGATCGCAATCACCATCTCCTGCGGGGCCGGAAGATTGTATGTTTTTCGCCAGTGCGCCAGCGCCGCCTCGAATGTCGAAAAATTCCGAACCTTGTCTTTCCAGTAAAATTGGTTTTTTTCTCCATCAAAAAGGGCAAAACGCACATGAGTCCCGCCGATATCGGCCACGTAGCGACAGGTCACTTCTCGTCCTCCATCTCTTCCATATGTACATCCTTAACTTGATGGCGCGTATCATCCGGGTCGTCGGCCGGATCCTGATGGATCAGGATTTCCGCGTCCGGATAGTCTCCCAAAAGCGTATGCTCGACCTCCCGGGCCACATCATGCGCGGCGCGAAGCGTCATTTCCGGATCCAGTTCCAGATCAAAGGAGATATGGCGGCGCATCCCGGATTTTCGGGTACGCAGGTCATGGAGGCCGCAGACCTTCGGGTGCGCGCAGACCGTTTGCGCGATTTTGTAGCGCAGATCGTCCGGCAACTCGCGATCCAGCAGCATATCCAGCCCCTTGGCCCCGATTGTGAAGGCCGTATATCCGAACCAGAGCGCAACAAGCAGGGCAAAAACGGGATCAAGCCAGACCGGCCCGCCGGCCCGAAGCGCAAGCATGACGGCGATCGTTCCGGCATGGACGGCCAGATCCGCGGAATAATGCGCGCGGTCGGCTTCCACGGCCAGAGACGGCGCGCGGCTCAAAACCCACTTCTGATAGGCGACGAGCGAGAACGTCAATGCGATTGCAACGGCCATGACGACAATGACCGTGCCGGTTTGCGCGACGGGCTGTCCGCTTTGCAACCGGTCCAGAGACTCAAGGATCAGAAACACGCCCGCGCCCGCGATCATGGCCGCCTGACAGACGGCGGCAAGCCCCTCCATTTTCCCGTGGCCATGCCGGTGTTCGCGGTCGGGCGGTTGAAGCGCGTAGCGAATCGCCAGAAAATTCAGGCCCGAGACACAGATGTCCATCATCGAATCGATCAGCGAGGCCAGCACGCTCGCCGAGCCGGAAAGGCCCCACGCCCAGCCCTTGATCACAATTAATGCACCGGAGACCGCCATCGCCGCGACCCCGGCGCGCAGGGCATAATGTTCATGAGAGCCTTGTTCCGATCCGGATTGTTCCATGCCGTTATTTAGCCCGATCGGAATTTGCCTGTCCAGAGATCAAACTTTCCCCCGTCAATTTTATCATCTCCGCGAAAACGGGGATGACACGTTGATTTTTGCTTTTTGACGAGTGGCAGGATCGTGTCCCCAATGTCATTAAAAAGGTGGCGAGGGGCAAAATGTGGGGATGTTTTACCCCTCGCCTTGCCGCACGTTTTTTTATTATGCGCCTCTGTTTGCGCTGGTGTGGGGAGAACACCCCTCCCACAGAGGTTTTCGCGCGGCGATACGGGATGACATGAATCTATAATTCACGTCATTCCCGCGAAGACGGGGATCTTCTTGAGTATAAATCACGGAAGATTCCCGCCTTCGCGGGAATGACGGTCCTTCTTTTTCCCGTCACAAAGGCCAGCCCGGCCAGAGCCGTCATCAACGCATGCGAGTAGGTTTTTTCT
>JANQFU010000023.1 GCA_028277665.1 Alphaproteobacteria bacterium
CCCGCCACGAAGCCCTCGCATGGCAAACCGCCAGAAACAACAAAAACGCCAAGGTCGATTGGCAATTCTCCATCGACAACGCCAGAACAAAACTCAAAAGACTCTATCCGACATTACACGATTGACTGGACACTACGCTATATAAGATTTCAAAGCGTTGTTATCCATAATTTATGTTAAGAACGGGAGGCCAGCCGCTTTTTTGCCTCCTGCCAGTACGTTTCGCGCGTATCCATGTCGAGGCTTTTGAAGTCCTGTGATTTTTCCTTGGCGATCGCTTCCATCTCCTTGAAACGCCGCTTGAATTTCTTTGTCGCGGCCCGCGCGGCCGTCTCGCAGTCAATATCCAGAAAGCGGCCGAGATTAACGCAAACGGTGATCATATCGCCAAGCTCGTCTTCCATCTCCGTCCGGTTTCCGCCGGCCAGAGCGTCCCGCATCTCCGCGATTTCCTCTTCCATCTTGTCGAGGATTTGCTCCGGCGAAGACCAGTCAAAGCCTGTACGCGCCGCTTTCTTGTGGACTTTCTGGGCGTATAACAGGGCAGGGAGGTTCGATGTCACCTGATCGACGACGCTTTCCGCCGTCTGCGCTTTTTTCTCGGTCTCCTTGATCGACTCCCATAATGTCATCACGTCTTCGCCGTTCTGTGCCGTGGCCGCCTGCGCGGAGGGAAAGACATGCGGGTGGCGGGAGATCATCTTGCGCACGCAAAAACCGGCCACATCGTCAATATTGAACAGCCCCTTGTCTTCGGCAATCTGCGCATGAAAGACAACCTGAAGGAGAAGATCCCCAAGCTCGTCTTTCAGACCGTCCATATCATTATTCTCAATCGCCTCGGCGACTTCGTAGGCTTCCTCAACGGTGTGAGGCTTGATTGTCTCAAAATCCTGCTCAAGATCCCACGGGCAGCCTGTGACAGGGGTACGAAGCTGTTTCATCAACGCGATCAAACGGTCCACCGCTGCGGGATGGGCCAGCACACGGTCCAGTATATCCTGTTTGCTCACAGTGTCCTTTTCGGATGGAATCCGTTCCGGCGTTCCCATTTGGCGATCCTCTCTCTGCAAAAGAATTTGATGTTACCGCGTCAGGCCGTCAAATTCTATGCCCGATTTTGTCGGAGGGCAGGGGGACTGGAGCATCTTTCTACGACAGTTTTCTTACTACCGGGAAAAAGAAATATAAGATACTCTAAATTCCAGTACCATAACAAAGGACTATAAAAATGCCAGATATTTACTCTGTTCCTCAAGCCAAAAGCATTTGCTCAATCCCCACTCCCGTTTATGAATTAAAGACTCTTACAAAAATTCTTGGCGGCGCAAGAATTTTTATAAAGCGGGATGATATGAATGGTCCGCCCAACGAGGACAGCGGGAATAAAACTAGGAAATTACGATATTTGGCAGGGGAGGCCTTATCTCAAGCCGCGGATACGCTTATTACCGAAGGCGGTCTTCAATCCAATCATTGTCGTCAAACTGCCGCTGTAGCCAGAAAATTAGGATTAAAATGCGATATTATATACGGATGCAAACGCCCCGCTTTTCTTGACGGCAATGCTTTGCTCGTTGCCGCTTTAGGCGCAAGAATACATTTTTCCGGGGATGTCTCCCGTATCGAAAAAAGAAGGAAGATTGTTGAGAAATACAAATCAGAAGGACGAAAATCCTATGACTTTGGGGCTGGAGGATCAACATCCACAGGGGCCTTGGGATATATATTCTTTTTTGAAGAACTTATGAAACAGGAACAAGAGTCAGGCGTTCAGTTTGATCATGTTTTTCACTGTTCGAGCTCAGGCGGAACAGAAGCAGGTCTTGTCTTTGGAAAGCAGATTTTCGGCTGGAGGGGCACAATACATAGTGTCGTCAATGATCCGGTCGCGCATGGAAAGCATCACAGGGAATTCGCGCAGATCATTCGGGACGACATTAAGTCCAGATATAATTTAAATGTTACGCCCGTAAATGAAGTCCATGATTTTTCAGAAGAAGGATATGGCGAAACCACGCTCGAGGATGTCGAATCTATTAGAATGTTCATGATACATGAAGGTATCTATATTGATCCTGTTTATGGTGCCAAGTCTGCCAGACGTATGTTGGAAATGGTTCGGAATAAGGACATATCGCCGGATGATAATGTATTAATCATTCACACGGGAGGCCATCCAACAATGCAGCATGAGCGTTACCGGTCCATCTATTCGGGGATAAACGCCTGGTAAAAATTTTCTTTACGATTGAGCTCTTCGTGATAATGCTGATTCTGTTGGCACTGTCTCCGGTTGCTGGGGAGCGGCGTCCACAGGGGCCTGACGGGGAGGCGGCGGCATGAGCTTGTCCGCTTCGGCGCGCATCATGTCAATAATCCCGGATGCCGGCAGGTTCCGGGTCAGATATTTTTGCAGTTTCATGAGACAGGCGGCGCGGGGCATGAGTCCCAATGGCACCACGCCAAGATCATGCGACCGGCTTCCGACTTCATAGGTCGCATCGGCGACTCCTTCGGGCGCGGCCGATATCGCAAAGACCGGAATGCCGCGTTTTTGTGCATCCTTCAGGAAGTCATGCGCCGTCGCCGGAATGTTTCCATTGCCCAGACCTTCGAGAACGATTGCGCCGGGGGCCATATCAAGACGGCATTGAAGATACGGATCATCATCACCGGGTGTAAACGTGATGAAAGGAATGTAATGTTTTTTTAAGGGAAGAAACCTGTATCTTTCTTGCTCTGAAATGAACGTGAAACATGTTTTTAAGCCAGAGAGCACTCTATCTACCAGTGGGGGGACAACGGACCGAAAAGCATCATGGGATTGTGTCTTGTACTTGAAAATCGTATCCGGCTGAAAGACTTTCCCGTCAAAAGCAAACAAAACCCCTCGCAGGCAATCTTCCGTGATGGTGTTGAGTGCCAACTGGAAATTATCGATGGCATCCGTCTCTGGCACAGAGATCAAAGACTTCATCGAACCGACGCAGACGACAGGCTTATCAAGACCGGTGAACATGGCGTCCAGAGCCGCGCAAAAATAATCCATGGTGTCCGTTCCATGGATAACGATAAGGCCGTCCGCATCCGTGTAATGCCGATCGACGTATTCTCCGATCTTGTTCCAGTCGGAAATCGTGGCTTGTGAGCTGTCTATAATTCTGTCCGTGTTCACAAACGTCACGTTATGGTCGGCCAGAGCGCGTATTCTTAAGCCGAGCAAATCCTTGAAATCAGACGGCGACAAGGGACGCAGGCCTCTGTCAGTTTCCTGCATCCCAAACGTGCCACCCGAATAGATCACGACAATGTTTTTGCTCATGCCCGGATCGTCTCATAGTTTAAGATAAAAAGTCAATTACATTATGTATAATACAATCACATATACGCAGATGATTTCAGATGATATTTTTTCTTAGGCACAGGATTTACGCAGATGAGGAAAAAAGGGGAATTTGAGGAGATTTCTTGTGGGGACCACACTACCCGACAATAGGATATAACCAGTTGAAATATAAAGTCATTTTTTAACCGCAGAGGCGCAGAGGACACAGAGTTTTTTCTCCTCGTCATTGCGAACCGGAACGATGTTCCGGCGCGGCAATCCAGAAAAATATGGGTTTCCTCTCGTTTTCTGGATCGCCACGCTTCCCCGGAAACTCCGGGGTCGCTCGCGATGACAGTTCTATTTTCACTCTTTCTCTGCGTCCTCTGCGCCTCTTGCGGTTAAAAAATAAATTGTTTCAATTCACTACAGAATTGTGTCAGGTACTGTGTGTGGGGACACAATCCGGATTGTGTCCCCTGGAGCCTTTTTTTCCGAGGAAAGAAAATACGTGCTTTGCGTAAGCCCTAATACAACCATGCGGAGGCCGAAGATGAAATTCAAATATGCGATCCTCTATGTCGAAAATGTACGCGATACGATGGATTTTTACCGCCGGGCGTTTGGCTTCAAGATCAAATTTCTCCATGAAAGCGGAGATTTCGGGGAAATGGATACGGGCGAAACATCTCTTTCTTTTTCCTCGCTCTCGCTGATGGCCGGGCTTGGCAAGTCGCCGGGCAGAGCCGATCCGGCCGCGCCGGTGTTTGAAATCGCGTTCGAGACGGCGGATGTTGCCGGGAGCCTGAGACAGGCTCTGGCCGAAGGCGCAACATTGATCCAGGACGCACGCAAAGAGCCGTGGGGCCAGACGACATCGTATGTCAGCGACTCGAACGGCTACCTGATCGAAATCTGTTCGCCAGTCGGTGAATTATAAGATGATTGAGGGATTGAGCCATATGACCTTCGTCGTGCGGGATCTCGACGCGATGGAAGAGATCCTGACAACCGTTCTGAATGCCAGAAAAATTTATGACAGCAACAGGATAGACGGCGAAGGCCGCTCGATCTATTTCTACGATCACGATCGTCATATGTTTGAGCTTCATACCGGAACACTGGCTGAACGCCTTGCGGCCTATGCAGCGCACACATAGGCATATATAGGGGGCATATAGGGGAGCCTGATAAACATGAAAGCTCTAAACATCTGTCTTTGTTTATAACATAAATGTGCTAATCTAAAGGCTCTGTTTAAAGAGAGCCTTTAGATTTTGATGGATTTTGTCAGTATGCTCAAGACTTACACAGGAAGTTGTCATTGTGGTAAAATACGTTTTGAAATTGATGCAGATATCGATCATGTCAGAGTTTGCGACTGTTCTATATGTACCAGGCGTGGCGCTCTGATTTTTCGTGTTGAGGAAGACTGTTTCAGGCTTCTCAATCCAGATATTAACGAGCTTAGTTTATATCAATGGGGAACAAAGACCGCTAAAGATTATTTTTGCCCGACATGCGGCATACTGCCATTCAGAAAGCCGAGCGCATTAACTAAAGAAGAAATAGCCAAAGGCATGAAGCCTTTTTCTGGATGGGCTATCAATACGAGATGTTTAGAAAATTTTGATTTAGAAAACGTACCTAAAAAACAGATACACGGTAGTGAGTTGTAAATACTACAAGTGATCATAATGGAGCATAATTGTGCGATAATATATACTTAGGCATTTGTGATGCGTTGTCATAATCTGTTACTTTGTTCACGTTCTGTGCTGCATGACCGGACGAGGAAATAAGCAAGAAGGCGATAAACATAACCACAAAATGTGCTGCGCGCTCAAGTGTTTGCGCCATTTTGATATATATGTTACGCGCTGGCCCATTACTTCTCATAATATGTAGATCTGTTAGGGCCGTCATAGCATCTATTCCGGCGAGCTCTGCAAGTTTAAGCATCGTATCGTCAGAAGGGAATGACCCCCGGTCATAGGCATTAATCGCATTATGAGATGTGCCTAAGACTATACAGAGCTGTCTTCTGGATTTGAGTCCTTGTTTTTCCATTGCTTTTTTGATGTAAAAATCTAAAGTTCTCATGAATTTTCCTCCTATAAGATCCAGCTATACCGAGTCGGGATAAAAATATCAAAAAAAATGTCAAAAAGCATTTGACATTTGATATCATCTGTCAAAAGATAGTTGACGCAGACGCACCCATTCGGGTGAGGGGACAATCAGGAGGGCGAGAGTGGATATCGGAGATTTTCAGAGAGCGATCATTCTGGGGATCCTGTTCAACGCTCTCCTCTCTCTCTGGAGCATAGAGAAAAGTCTGAAGACTTTAGAGCATCAGAACCAGACCGCAATAGCGGGAGAGTTATTCGACCGATGAAACAAGTTTTGCCGCGGGGGGGTGGAAGTCCCTGCGGATTTTAGGAGGGCAGAGGGGGGCGCAAAGCCCCCCGAAGCCGAGACACCCAAAACCGGGCCGCCCTCTTAAAACGAATACTTCCCCGCCCGAAGGGCGGAACAACCGCGAAGCGGTTCTTTCTGCTTCCAAATTGGCAAGGGAGTACGAGATATGGATGTTATTGATGTTATTATGGATCCAAGAAAACCACTCTGGCATTTTTTCATAATTAGGTATCCTGCGGGAGTCGCGAAAGCCGTCCTGGAAGAATATCTAAAAAGCGGTTGTGTATTACCTGAAAGTATATATGTCAACGGAAATACATATACGCCGCACCGTGACTTTTACGAAGAATGCGAAAAATTTAAAAAACGAAAAAGATTGTGTTTTTAAAGATGATCCGTAACGAATACTTCCCCGCCCGAAGGGCGGAACAACCGCGAAGCGGTTCTCCCCGCTTCCAACTTCGCAACGGAGTACGAAAGATGAAGTCAGTTTTGCAATTTGTGACTGAAACTTATCCCGCAGGCGTATCCAAGGGAATTGTCGAATATTATGCCGCGAGGAACGTTCTTCCCGAAAGCTTCTATGTCAACGGAACAACGTACTATCCGAAACGCGACTACTACGCATCTTTTGTAAATTCGTAAACCAGCCGGGAGCATTCGCCCCCGGTTTTTCTGTTTTTAAACCCCCAAAGAAAGGACTGAAGACAATGGCTAAAGGTGAAATGATCCGCAGGGAAGACGGCCGGATTTTCGGGAAGATTGTGACCCGTCGTCTGAATGAAGGGTTCGAGCTGGTTCCAAATCAAAACCCGGTCGGCCGCAAACCGGCTTCTCATATCATTATGGCGCGCGCACCGGCCGGACATTTGTTCGAGGCCGGTTTTGCATATCAGTATCAAATTGAGCGCGGAGATATGCGTCACCATCAGGGCTTTAATCTCCTGTTCAACGATCCGGATTATGGCGAGGGTTTCTGGCTCGGCGCGTATCCGAGAGATGCGAACAACTGGGATCTGTCTTTCAAAAAAGAGACCCCGGAACAATCTCACGAAACTACTGCACCGGCTCCGGCCGATGCGGATGACATCGCGTTTTAGAGTGGGGACGGAATGGACGACATATTAGGGATGCTCGGGATTGCTTTTTTGCTGGGGGCCGTTTTTTGTTTCGGCCTTTTGAGGGCGAACGAGCATGAGTAATCCCGAATACAAACAGCCGGAAGTGACGATCTGCCCGCCCGCATATGCGGAAGGGTATTTAGATCTGAACTCCCGGCTGTTTTTTTGTGACAGCATGGAAGAGTTAATTACGGAAATCAAAAGAGGGTGAGTGCCTTCCCCCGGCTAACTAACAGAGGGGTCTGGGTGTACATCCCAATAAATAAACAATGAGAACCGCACCGAAAATCAAAGGCTCCAGACGTTTTTACGACTGTACATTTTTGGCAGGCGGTTACGACACTTTGGAAGAAAGTGCGAGCGTTTACATTTTCAAAGAAACGTGGGATCGCCTCGAAGCCGCGAAGCAACACGCGAAAGAGCGGAACAACGGAAGCAATCAGGCATACACAACCACGCTTGGCGGGATGGAGTTTCAAATAAAGCCGCATGGCGGCGCGGGCGTGGCTTTTATTCTCATCAATCCATATTTCACGATTAGCATCCGGCCTGCAGAAATTGATTTCAATTTGTCTGTAACCTATAGGTCCCGGACGCTTTGGGAGTATGGCGCAAAAAACGCGCGCGCCAAAGCATGGGGGATTCTCCTCAAAGAGATGAAACCACGGCCGCGTGAGAACGAGAATGAGGACGCAGACATATGCGGCTGGCGGCGCGTCTCTGTTGTTCACTATGCCTTTGATTTTCACAGTCCGGAATTCACCGGTGAGATTGGGGCGGAGATGACAGAGCGTATTATCTGTCATTCATCGATCAAGCCTCGTTGGGATTTCAAAGTTAAAACAGAAAGAGGCGAAGAGGAAGAGGGGTATATTATGGGGACGTCCACCCGTATCCAGACTCTTACGGTTGGCAAAAAGAACGAGCTTGAGGTTCAGATTTACAAAAAATCGGATGAGATTACCGAAAAATCTCAAAAAACGTGGATGTATAAAATCTGGGAGCGTGCGGGGCTCGAGCCCGGGCCGGAAGGAAAGCATCATGACGTTTGGAGGATAGAGTTGCGTTTCGGCCGTGATTATCTTCATGAGCGTGGAATTGATGAATTCGAGGATTTTGAGGGCAAACGGGAGGCACTTTTGTCCGAGGCTCTTAAAAATCGCCGTCTGACCGATCGGAGCACGGATAGCAATCGTCGCCGTTGGCCGGTGCATCCGATATGGATGCAGGCCATTGAGATGGCCGGAAATGCGATTGAGCTTGTGCCTTTAGACGGGCATCGGGAGCTTTCGGCGGAAGTAATCAAGGAAAAGATTGTGCAGGACGTAAAGGCGGCTTTACGGCGTTACAACGTCCTTGAAACGGGGGGCGGAGATTATGACTGGGCTACAGCGCAGAACTTCTTTTCAAAGATCCTTCTGGAGATCGAGGAAGACGAAAATCACCACGAAAAAATGGAAGAATATTGCGAGCGTTACAAATACGTGTACGCGCCGATGTAACAGGCAAAAACCCGTCATGAACCCTGTATAACCGCTTGTTTTAAGCGGTTATTCTAAAAATAAGCGGTTAGTTTTGAGAGTGAGGGAGAAGGGCCGATGACATATGACGAACTTGTGAGGAGATTGCAGACGTACGGCATGACGGTAGGTCAAGCCTGCGCTGACTTTCGGAACCGTACGGGGGTTGTCGTGAAGTCATGGGAAGTCCGTCAATATGCCGAACGTCAAGGGACGCTTTCGAGCCTTCAAAGCGCTTTTTTTACCGCTTATCTGACAATTCTTGAACTGGAGAAGGGCGGGGCACATGGCGGCTGAAAAATTCGACGCGGAAACCGTTGCAAAAGAAGCGATTGCGACCAGTCCGGAGGTCACGGAAGGCGTGAACTTTACGGCGGACGCGGAAGAGATAAGCGCTTCAAAAGCGCTTAATCCCGAAATCGAGGGGATAGATTATCAGCCGGATAAACGGAACGGGCGCTTGCTGGTCCTCGCTCTGGAGCAATGGGACCGGAATAAACGCCTTGATCCGGCGCAACTGGAAGCGGCGGAAGAAGTCGGCGCGGAAGCGTTCGGGGCGGTGAATGCCGCACCTGTGCCGCATATCGCAAAACTGGCCGTCACAATCGCTTTGCTGGCGGCGTCCGTCATTCCGCTGTTTTTGGATATTTCAGGGGCTCTTGGGGAGGAACAAAACCATGATTGATATTCTTTTTGCCGTGAGTTGGGGGCTTTCGCTGCTGTGTATGTTTCTGCTGGGAGCGGCGACCGGGGCAAGGATGTTTGCGCAACAAATGACGTGCGGCGTGATTAAGGCCGTGCGGGAAATCCGGGGGGTTGTCGATGCATTCAAAAGCCGTTGAATGGGGAGCCGCGGGGGTGGTTTTGTTGCTTGTGGTCCTTCTGAAAGCGGTTAAAGAGGAACCTGAAGAAGAGCCGGAAGAGGAAGAAGAAACGGCGGAACAGGCGCGGCGGCGGATCATGGCAGAGATGGGCCGGCGCGGGGGGCAGAAATCGAAACGGGGGCCGGCGAAAAAAGATGAAATTCTCTCATAAAACCTTTTACGGCATGACGGAGATGGGGAAGACGGCGGCAATGAAAAAGATTGCCGCCGTTTTACGGAAGAACAAGCAAAAAATCATTGCTTATTCCGGGGTCGGGGATCTGGCATGGCCGGGCAAGGTCACGGCGAGCGTTCACGAGCTGGAGGACCTTTTAGAAGATCCGAAAAGCGCGTATGCGCATGTGTTTCTGGATGAGGCGCGCGTTCTTTATTCCCGGTTTAAACGCTTAAAACATCCGCATATTGATAATCTTTTCACGATGGGGCGGCATAAGGGCTTTACCGTGTATTGCGCAACGCAATATCCCACGTCCATACCGCCGGCCGCGCGCGTGAATTGTTCGGAGTGCTATTGCTTCCGTCTGGGATCGGCCGATCATGCCAAAATTGTTTATGAGGATTTCGGCGATATGCGTTTTGAAGGACGCCGGATAAGCGGTTTAATCCTGAAGCTCCCGCAACTCGAATTTTTCCATTTAATCAAGCCTGATACGGCCCGGCATAAACGGGTTACTTTCTAGGCATTTTCCCGGTATATGGGAAAATTCCCTCATGTCACGCTGAAACTATGGACGGCGTGAGAGGGGAAGAATGTCTTTGAACGTATCATTCGAACAAGTCGCGGCGGGGGTCATTGTCTCCGTCATTTCTCTTTTGCTCGTCGAGTTTTTGAAACCGAAGTTATTCAAGCAGGGGAGCTTATAAATGGCTAAATCTCGTAAAAGTCTGGTTACGCCGGGCGATGTGAAAACCGTATTGCTGGCTGCAATCGGGGTTTTTATCGCGGGCCTCGCAATGTACGCGGGCCGCAGTGTTGATTTTGTCAAAAACGCCACGCGCGGCTTTGACGCCTAAGACGGCGGGGGAGGAGATAAAATCATGTCACTGAAATATCAACAAGAACTCCGGGCCTTTGATAATGTTGCGGCCGGAAAAATCGCAAAAACGAAGGCCGAAATCGGGCCTCGTTATCACGGCATTACGCTGGACTACACGGAAAGCGGCGTGCGCGTCTCTGAAGCGACGATGCGTACAGCGATTGAAGAAATCGTGGTGAAAATCAATTCCATTGAGCAATGGCGCATCTCGGCCGCGAAGCTCTTTGATATTGAAGCGTCCTACGATAAGGATTTTTCCGTTAAAAACGGGCTTATTCATCTGAATTTCTCGAACAGGACGGTTATCGGCCAGATCCAGCAAGAAGCCACGGCCATTGGAACGCTGGGCGTGAACTCTCTTGAAATCGAAGTGAAAATTGCGGCCGGCCGGACCAATCCGGGCCTTGTCGCGCATGCGGAAGTTGATGACGTTCTGGAAGCGCCGGGGATCATTCGGAAGCTGACCGGAAATAATCTGGTGATCAACGCCACCGGCGATTATCAGCAAACGCTTTCGCGGCGCGGAGCCACGTACCGGGCGTTACACTTTTTCGAGAACACGGCGGCGGATATTTCAAAACTGCGCTTTCAGTTTGAAGGCAAAACGCTCTGCGATGCCGCGCCGCATGTTCTGCACGGCATGAACGACAGATACGGCTATAGCGCCGCGACAGGTCAAATCGTCCTGCCGTTTGACAAGCGCGTGCTCGGGGATGCGTTGCCGTCTCAGATTGAGCAGGTCAACGGTCAGTTGAGGGATGCTCAGATGCGCTACACGCTCACGATGACGGCGGCGAACAACGTCGATATCGTTGAGGATTTCTACGGCACGCCAAACGCGTAGGAAAGGGGGCGTCATGTCTGTGCCTATTCCGACAAGAAAACCGAACGTCAGAACCGTTGCGGATGACAGTGAAGGGTTTCTTTCCACAATCAAGAATGTGGTTCAGGGCGCTTTCACAACAGGTCTTGATTTCGTCTCCGAACAATGGGAGTGGGACCGTCAAAAGGAAATGATGCAGCTTCAGTTGAAGATGGATCAACAAGCCGCGCAAACAAACCTGACGGGATCGCCGACCGGCGGAGGATCGTCAGGCGGCGGAACCTTCGGGATCCCGATGCTGGCCGCAATCAGCCCTGTGACGCTGGCGATTTTAGGGGTGGCCGGGATCATCCTTTTGAAAAAATAGGGGGATGAGATGGCGGAACCTGAAACGGAAGCGAAAAAAACGGAAGGTTTTCTGAGCGGCTTTTTAAGCGGCGGGATCGGGTCTCTTCCAGCCTTAAATCTGAATACAAGCTCTTCGGCTTATTCGTCTGTCAATGCGCCGTTTCAGGGGGGGACTGTGAATATCGGCGCAACGGGGGCCGGGATGAGCGCGCAAAACATGATGCCCATGATCGCGCTGTTCGTCCTGGCCGCCGTCCTGTTTTTGAAAAAGGGGTAGTTATGGGGTTTTTTTCATCATCTTCATCGTCCAGTTCAGAGAGTAAGAGCTACATCTCGGATGAAAAAATAACCTTGACGGATGACGCGCGGAACGCCTCCGTGCGCGGCTCCGGAGCGTCAGCGGCGGACAACGGCGTTTCGAATGCCGTGATCCTCTCCAAAAAAGCGCGGATCGGGGGAAATCTGAACATTATAAATGAAAGCCTTGATGCGGATCTTGCCGCGCGTGTCGTCGAATTGAATTCCGAACTTTCGGAAAATTCTATTGTGGAAGTCGGAAAGCGTTTGTCTGACGCGCTCACAAACTCTTTGTCTTTTGCCGACAATGTCCTGGAAGAAATTGTCAATGTAAACGCAAAATCGCAGGAAGAGGCGTACGAAGCGCTTTCCGAAACAAAGGAGTTCGCCGGGCAGATTATTGCACAGGCGCAGGAAACGAACGATGACCGGCTCAGTAAGTTCAGCACAGTGGCCTTTTTCGGCATGGCGATTTTGGCCGGGCTTTTGGTCTGGAGGGGGTAGGGATGGAAGACAGCAATCTATATGACGATGAAATTATCATTCCGGGAGGCGGAGAAATCATTATTCCGCATACCGGGAATTATCTGAACGTCATCTCGGCGAGCAATCCGTTTACCCTGATTTATTCGACCGGATCACGGTTTTCGGCGGACGGCACGACCGAGATTAAAAACGTGCGCTATGAACAACTGACATTCAAGAACAAAAGTGCCTCTGAAAATATCGTCAGGTTCTACTACGGTTTGAACGGCGAAGTCGATCTGAACAAAATCAGTTTCAGCGGCGCGATTGCCACGCGGGGAGGGACGTCACGCGCCCACGGCGCGGCGGATGTGGGGACGGCCGCGGTGCAGCTTCTCGGCGCAAATGCCGATAGAACGGCGTGGATCGTCAACAACAACGGTGACGATACGATCTATATCGGCGCGGACAATAGCGTAACCGTGTATAACGGCCTGCCGGTGCCGGCCGGCGGCACCTTCGGGGACAACGATCAGGGCGCAGTGTGGGCGGTTTCCGGCACAGCCGGGCAAGACGTCCGCTTTTATGAGGCACAGTGATATGGCAGTTATTGACAACACATTCGCGCTTCTCAACCGGGAAAACAGATGGACGGAAAACCAATCCTATGACATCGGAAAAGGCCTGGAATTCGGCGCTTATAAGATCCGCGACTATGGCGGCCTCAAGATCGCGGAGACAGGCGATTCTAACGCAAAAGTTGTTTTCATCGACGATGATGTTTTTGAAATTCACGCGAGTAACGGCGCTTTATTCGGAAATGCGCCGGGGGGTTATCCGAACGTTTCCGGAAAACTTAATGCGGTCGGTTATCAGTCGAACGGCGAGAATTTGCCGTTTCAAAAAACCTTTGACAGCAATCTTGTTTCGGTTGGGCTGAACACGACAACCACGGTTGCGCACGGTCTCGGAGAAATGCCGCGCCTCGTCACGGCGGAACTTGTCTGCCAATCGGCCGATCAGGGCTATGCGACCGGCGAGCGTCTGTTTGTAGGGATGACGTCTTCCATGATTTATAATGGCGGCTGGTTGGAGCGGACCTTTTACGTCTCCGCAAACGCCTCAAATCTTTATGTGATCTTCGGTCAGAGCCCGCTCGTGATCATGTCCAAAGATACGCATTCGGCGAGCGCCGAACTCGACACGTCAAAATGGAAAATACAATTGAGGGCGTACGTATGAGCAAGCATTTCGTGGACACATCAGGCAATTATCTCGGGGAGTTTATCCCGCACACCCCGCGCAAATGGATTGCGCCGGTCACGGATGAGGCGACCGGGGAAGAGCTCCAGCCGGGCCGGTGGGAAGAGGGGGGGCCGGTCTGGCCGGAGATCCCGGACGGGGCCGTTGAGGTCGAGACGCCGCCCCATGACGGCCGTCAGACATGGGATGCGGCCGCGGGCGCATGGTTGCCCGTGCCGCCCGATCCGCTGGCGGATCTGGTCTCAACCGAAGAGCCTGCGACGGTCGCGCGCAAGCTCGAAGAAGTCATTGAGCACATTGAGACCGGCGCGCCGCTCTCCAGTTACACCGTGGAGTGGTTTCAAACACGCAAAACAGCGAGGGAAAATCTATGATCGCCCATATTTTCGCATTTTTCGCCATGCTCTTCGCACTCCTGTTTTCCGGCCGCAATGCAGATGCGCCCGCATATGACGCGCGGGATCTGGATATTCTTGCACGGACGATCTGGGGCGAGGCGCGCGGCGAAGGTTCTGAAGGCATGCAGGCCGTTGCAAACGTCATCATGAACCGCTATGCGCAAAGGCCGCGCTACGGCTCGACTGTACGCGGCGTCTGTCAACGTCCGTATCAGTTTTCCTGCTGGAATGCCGGAGATCCGAACCGCCTGAAGGTGCAGAGCGTAAACGCGGACGATCCGCAATTTAAAACCGCTCTGGAGATCGCCGCGATTGCCTTGTCCGGCACGCTCGCGGATATCACAGGCGGCGCAAATCATTATCACGCCGATAGTGTGTCTCCGTCATGGGCTGCGGCCGGTCAAAAGGTCGCTCAAATCGGCGTTCACGAGTTTTATAAGCTGGCTTAGAGGAGCTTAATAAATGCCCGCAATACCTTGGATTATAGGATCTGTCCTCGCCGGTCTTACCGGCCTGCTCGGCTTTGTCGTCGGCGGCGGCGTGCAGGGCGCGGGCGCAATCGTCAAATATGGCGTGATCGGCGTGATCGCTTATTTCACAGCTAAACAATTCGGGTGGGTGAAATGATGGAAGGGCTTTTAGAGGCACTAAGTGCGGGGGGCGATGTGGCGACCATGGGGCTTGTCATTGCCTTGTGGCGGCTGGATCGCCGTTTGTTGATCGTCGAAACAACTTTGAAAGGGGAGAAAAATGATTGACTGGCTTAAAAAACGGTTTCAGGAACCGTCAACATATATGGGGCTTTCGCTGGTGATTTCCGGCGCCGGAGTCCTCGGAAGAATCGATGAGGCGGACGCAGTTGCCGGTGCACTCGCACAGGCCGGAAACGATCTCGCGGCCGGAAACTGGCAAATCGCCTTGCCGCTTCTCATCGGCGGCATCTTCGGCGCATTCATGGGCGAGAAAGGCGGAAAGAATGAGTAAAGGACGCACAAAATCCGGCCGCTTTACAAAAGGATCCCGCGCGGCCAAAACAGCCGGCCGCAAAGGCGGCAAAAAATCCGCCAGAAAACGCAGATAACAAAAAACCGGGCTCTATGCCCGGTTTTTTTTGTTTACACGCATTCCGTAAATCTGATTTACTGAAAATTGGCGGTTGTCGCTTCTTTTCTTTTGGAACCCAGTAAAAAACGCGCTCAAAACCTAGGTGTTTGAGGGTTTCCGGAGAAGGGCTCTGGAAAGAGAGTCGGGCTCGTTCCCGGCATTCTTGAAAGAAAGGAGTCATGCAATGGTGTATCTAATAATGCCCTTGCTGCTTCAACTTCTCTACCATGTGAAAGAAGCGCTTGAGATTATACAAGCGCTTCTAAACATAGCATGGTAATGAAGTAGCCCACTTCATAGCGACAACCGCCGCCTTTTTCCTATCTTATATGATATCTCTTAACATTGTGTCAATGAAAAGCTACGCCCGATTTTTTATGTGATGGAGTGATTGGTTGTCGTTTTGCTTTTGAGAAAAGAGGGCAATCCGTTCAGGATTAGGATTGTAGATTCTCTTGCATTTCTCTGCTTTTAATATTCTGGATACGCTTCCGGGATGCATATTTAGACGTTCCGCTATATTAACATTTGTCAAGCCGAGGCCATGCAGTTCCAAAATTAAAGAGTTTCTAAGGCGGACTGATTTTCTTTCCTTGTCATCAATGAAGCGTTTCCAGTGTGTAGCAATCGTCTTTAATTCTACACCCGTATGTTGTGCCGCAAGCTCGCAGGCACGTTCTGCACTATGACCTTGCTTAAGATAGCGCATGACAATCTTAGGGGTATTTCTTAAGAACTCCACTCGTAAAGTAACTTTATCTTGCATATATTCGTACTCCTGAAGTGTTTGAGCGCGAGCACGAAGTATAGTGGCTTGTTTGTCATGCCATTCGGCCATTTTATACAATCCGCTGTAATCAAGATCGGTTAATGTATCGTCTATATTGTTACCTAACATGTTAAGTCTCCTATACATAATTAACGAAAAACAGGGGAGGTCTAATACCATAGGTTATACGCAAAAAGCTAGAAAACGCGCTAACCATTTGTTTTAGAAGGATAAATATTTTGTGTGATAATATATATTATGGTAATTTATGCGTTATCCGGAGAATAGGGGGCATGGACGCCGGGCCGGAGTCTCAGAAAGTTAACGTCATGCCGTCATAGGCCGGTTCGAAAGTATCCGGCGTTTCGTTCATCAGTGTCTCATAGTCCATTTGCGGCGAAAGATGCGTAAGAATCAAACGTTCCGCGCCGATCCGGGTGTTCATCTCGATAATTTTGTTCAAACTGGCATGAACCGGGTTCGTTTCCGAATGATAGCCGGCCGCGTCGATAATCCAGGTCTTGATGCCTCGCAGAACGTTATAAGACGCCTCAGGCAGCCGAATCATATCCGTGCTGTACGCGATGTCCGCGACTCTATAGCCGAGCGAACGCACGGTGCCGTGATCCTGAAGAAATGGCAGAATTTCAATTTTTTCGGATAACGCCGGAACTGGCCTTCCGAGATCTTCGTCCAATACGGCGCATGCTTTGACGACCGGCGGATATAAATGATGTCCGGCGCCCCTGAACAGATAAGCAAAGCGCTCTTCCAGCTCTGCAATCGCTTCCGGCAGTGCGTACACCGGCACCTGACGGCCCGGCGCGCTGTTCTGGATCAGGACGCGCAAGTCGTCGATCCCGTGGATGTGATCGGCATGGACATGCGTATATAAAATGGCGTCAACATCCCTGATATTATGCTGATTGCATTGTGCCCGGAAATCCGGCCCGGTATCGACGACCACGCTGGTTTCAGGTGTACGTATCGCCGCAGACGCTCTTTGTCTGCGGTTTCTCGGGTTCTGCGGGTCGCATTTCCCCCAACGGTTCCCGATTGCCGGAACACCCGCCGAGTTTCCGCATCCCAGAACGATAAATTTATTTTTCGTCGTCATTTTTGCTCCGGCTCATTTTCGCCTTCGAAAACAGCCGGAAAAAATTTTCCGTTGTTTGCTCTGCGATTTCATCGGGAGAAACGCCCTTGATTTCCGCGAGAACGTTCGCCGTGTACCGGACCCGCGCCGGTTGGTTGATTTCCTTGCGGACCGGCTCCGGCGCAAGATACGGCGCGTCCGTCTCCACCAGAAGGCGGTCGAGCGGAATATCTTTCGCGATCTCACGCAGGTCTTCCGAACGCTTGAACGTCAAAATCCCGGAAAAGGACACGTACATCCCCAGATCAAGCGCCTCCTCGGCCAGCATCCGGCTGGAACTAAAGCAATGGATCACCCCTTTGGCAGGAGATCCGCCCCCCCTCTCCTGCTCGTCTTTCAGTATTCTGACAATATCTTCGTCAGCGTCGCGCGCATGAACGACAAGCGGTAAATCGGTTTTAAGCGCCGTCCGGATATGTTTCCTGAAATTTTCGATTTGCTCGTCCTGCGTGCTGTGATTGTAATAATAATCCAGCCCCGTCTCCCCAATCCCGACGACTTTTTTATGCCTTTGCGCCAGTTTGGCAATGTCGTCCGTCGTATAGCGCTTTTCATCCGGCAATCCGGCCTCATGCGGATGCGTGCCGACCGTGCACCAGAGAAAATCGTACGTATCGCACAACTTTAACAATGGATCGTATTCTTTTGATATTTCACAGCATATTGAAAGAATACCTGAAACATTCGCGTCCCGGGCATTTCGGAGCACGGCGTCCGGTCCGCCGAGAGGAAGAAAGCGGTCATGAGTCAAATGCGCATGAGAGTCAATAAGAGCCTGTTGCATGATAATCCTGTAAAATCGTGAAACAGCCCATAAATATATACCGTTTATCGAGATTTCCAAGGCGGGCGCCGCGAATATGGGCATCGAGCCTGTCGCACAGCGCCGTACATGCGGATAAATCAAGAATCTCCATCATACCTGAAAGACAGGGCACTTTCCGGGTAAGAACAGGAGCGGCAGGAATCCCCCTCGCCTTACACAAAGCCATATACCGAAACAACCAGAGCAGTGCGGACAGAAAGTGGGAAAGCGGGGCATCCTGTCCGGCACGCGAGAATTGTGACGCCTTTGCATGAAGGGCATTCCAGTCGGTTTCCGGCCAGCCGGCCAGCAATTCTCCGGCAAGATTGAGCCCTTCAATCCCGTCTTCGGATTCAAGCTCAAGGAGTTTGCCAAAACTTCCTTCGGACAAAAGGGAAAGCAGATCCCGGTCTTCAGAAGATAAATGCGGCAAATATGTCCGTGTAAGATGGTCTATTTGTTCATGTGTCAAATTCTTGAACGGGAAAACGCGGCTTCTTGAGACAATAGTTGGGATAATTGCGCCGAGCCTTTGACACACAAGGATAATAATCGTTTTTTCCGGAGGTTCCTCGAGAATTTTCAAAATCGCGTTTTGTGCGTTGCGGTTCATCGTATCGGCGTCGTCAATGATCGCCACGCGCCATCCGCCGTCAGAGGCCGTCAGACGCATGAAGGGCGCAACTTTCCGTGCTTCTTCGACCGGAAGAATATCACTCCTTTTTTGTTTTTTGTCATCAAACGGACGCCCGACAAACAGTAGATTCGGATGCGCGCCGGAACGCACACGCGCAAAGGCAGGCACCGATTCAGGAACATAAAGAGAGTCCTGCCCTCCGGTTTTCAGGTCGCCGGACTCCCCCGAGCAAAATAAAGACCGGGCCAGACGAAAAGCCATAACCGATTTTCCGATGCCTCGCGGACCGCTAAAAATCATCGCATGCGGGAGTTTTCCCTCCCTGATCATGCGCGCCAGAGCGGCCTCTGTCTCTCCGTGCCCGACAAGATCGGATGTCTCGCGGGGTGTACGTATTTCTCCGTCTCCCCCTTCAACAAGAGGATCCTGAGAGATCCCGGTCTCATTTCCCGGTGAATCGTCCTCACCGAACAGGTTCATGCCGATCTTTCCCTTCTATTTCATGTGCGATGCAGGCAAGAAGGCGGTCTGTCACGTTCTCAATGGATTGCTCGGCAGATACGACCCGGCAACGTTCCGGATACGTACGGGCGATATCGAGATAGCCCTGACGCAGACGCTCGTGAAAGGCCAATTCCATATTTTCAAAACGGCACTCTTCTTCTTTTCCTTCATCGGCAAGCGCTTTTCCCGATCTGGCAAGACCTGTCCCGGGAGAGATGTCCAGAATGAGCGTCAAATCCGGCTCATATCCGCCGAGGGCAATTTCTGCGAGGCTGTTGACGACATTAAGGCCGCGTTCATGGCCGTAGCCCTGATAGGCACGGGTGGAATCGGTGTACCTGTCACACAGAACGATTTTTCCAGCCTCAACGGCCGGTTTGATCAGGGTCTCCGTGTGCATGGCCCGTGCGGCAAAGAACAGGAGCATTTCAGCCATCGGCGTCCAGTTGCCGCCGTCTTTGTTGACCAGAAGTGTACGTATTTTTTCCGCCTCAAAGGTGCCGCCGGGTTCGCGGGTGGCAACAACTTCATAACCTTCCGCCTGAAGGAATTCAGACAACCTTTTGATTTGTGTTGATTTTCCGCTTCCTTCACCACCCTCGAGCGTAATAAAAAATCCGCGATTCATCCTAAATCGTTCCTTCACCGAGCTTTTTAAAGAACAGGTGCGCCTTGGCAAACGTTGCAGAGAAAAAGCCCAGTTTCTCAACACCTTGAGCCGCGATCAGTTTATACTCATGCGTCGCCATACCGGGGATTTTTATTTCGAGGCTTCCGATTTCATCGCCTTTTGAAACGGGAGCCGGAATCGGCGCAGGATAATTCGCTGTAATCCTGATGTCTTTCTTCGCCAATATGGGGAAGCTAAGATTGACGTTCTCTTCTATCGTTAACGGTAAGGTCTCGGATTTTCCCATGACGACAGGGATCTCACTCACCGTTTCTCCGGCGACCAGAATTGTCCGGTTTTTAAATCCACGCAACCCCCATTCCAGAAGCCGGGAGGCCTCCTGTGCGCGGTCCTTACTTGATTTCAGAGCGTTCACCACGAGGATAACACGGCGTCCCTCTCGCGAACCGCTTCCGATCAGGCCATAGCCTCCCGCATCGGTATGGCCGGTTTTAATACCGTCCGCACCGATATCCCGGTAGAGAAGCGGATTGCGGTTTGTCTGGCGGATTTCGTTATACGTAAATTCTTTTTCAGAAAAAACCTGATACTCTTCCGGGAAATCGGAAATCAGGTGCCGGGCAAGCACCGAGAGGTCACGCGCCGTTGAATAATGATCCGGGTGAGGCCAGCCGCTCGCATTGATAAAACTGGAATTTGTCATTCCCATGCTGTGCGCCTGCCGGGTCATGGCCTGCGCGAAGGCGTCCTCACTTCCGGCAAGCCCTTCCGCAAGAACGATCGCGGCATCGTTTCCGGACTGGACGGCGACACCTCGGATCAGTTTTGCAATTTCTACGCGATTCCCCACCTCAACAAACATTTTCGAGCCGCCTTTGCGCCAGGCCTTCTCGCTGACCGGGAATGTATCTCCGGGAGTGATCCGTCCGTCTTTCAAAGCCTGAAAAACCATGTACAGCGTCATGGCTTTGCTCATGGAAGATGTCGGCATTCGTTGGTCCGCATTTTTCTCGAACAGGACCGCCTTTGTATCAAAATCCACCAGGATCGCTTGTTCCGCACTCGTGTGTGGCTGTAGAAATTCCGCGGAAGCCCTTGCGGAAAAACAAAAAACGGAGACAAAAACCGATAAGAAAAAGAAAAATGAACGTACCTGAATCGCAATCATCGTCCGGACCTGTGTTAATTTGGCTTTTTGCACAGTTAACCAGTCCTGAGAGAGCCGGTCAATCCCGTTAATCGACGACAATCAACGCACTCTGATTTCCTTTGGAAACAAGAGAGGCCAAAGCCGTGTCGGCCTGACCAACTTGCGCAAAAGGTCCCAGGCGAACGCGATAGAAAAGGCGGCCGTTAATATCGGTGGGGTAGACGTCCCCTCCCAGTTCCTGAGCAAGCCGCATAGCATTATCCTTGACTGTGAAGGCGCCGGCTTGGACGAAAATCCGGCTTTTCGCCGGAACGGCAACGTGACTGACGAGCGTTTCATCAATATCGCCGAGAACATCGGTCAACCCTCGTGCCGCGCTGCGGGCCGAAGTATCGAAAGTATCTTCCATCGCGCCAAGGGGAACGGCCTGAGTGCCTTTTTTCTCGTCTTTCTCGTCTCCATTCTGGAAAGACGCCTGTTGATATGAGCGCGGCAGGGTTTTGTCGTCTTCCCGTAATCCCGGCGGTTGAGGATCGAGAGCGGACGAGGAATTTTTGTGTCGGTTCATCGCAATTTCTACACCGCCGGTATCGATCCCGCGTTTGGCTGCGTCGGCAAGAGCCATGCTTTCTTTTTTTAGAACCTGAAGGCGGATCTTCGTCGTCCCCTGCCCCTTAAAGCCGAGCAGCTCCGCAGAACGCATGGACAGATCAATGACCCGCCCGCGCTTGTAAGGACCGCGATCATTCACTCGAACGACGAGCGAACGCCCGTTTTCAAGATTGGTGACACGAACAAGTGAAGGGAGTTGCAGTGTTCTGTGGGCGGCCGTTAATTCATACATGTTAAAGGTCTCACCGTTCGCCGTCGGGCGTCCGTGAAATTTCGCCCCGTACCACGACGCGATTCCGGTTTCGACAAGATCAAAATCTTCACGCGGATAATAGGTTTTCCCCGCAACTTTGTACGGATTTCCGATTTTGTAGGTCCCTGTGGTTTTGGAGGGCGGTATGATTTGCTTGGCAATATGCGCGCCAAGCTCCGCCTGAGAGCAACCGGCTAAAAAAACGGCAAACGCCAGAACAAAGACAGTCGCCCATCTGCTGCTATTGTTATTCTTCTTGTGCATTTTTTGATTTAGCCCCGGAAAAGATGTCGTCAAAGCGCCGCTACAGCAAAGAATCGGCAAGAAGCCCTACAGCAGATGCAAAATATACGGATCTGTTCCATTTGAGAATAACACGATAATTATCATAAACCAAAAAAGTTCGGCCTCCCGGTCCATCCGGCGCAACAAGCGAGGCCTCCATTCCGGAAACGACAGGGATTTTCCCGCCACCGGGGAGACGGACGCCCGCTTGCGACCATTCCCCTAACGTTTTACGCGTATCCAGACCGTACATCGTTTTTGAAAAGCCTGCCGGGACCTGAACGCTCCGCCCCCAGCGTTCATCGGGGATCCATCCGCTTTTGGAGAGATAATTGGCAGTGGAGGCAAATATGTCCGCCTTGTCAGACCAGATATCGCGCCGGCCGTCATGATTGTAATCCACCGCAAAATTAAAAAAGCTCGACGGCATAAACTGGTTCTGGCCCATGGCTCCGGCCCATGACCCTTTCATATTTTCCAGAGAAATATGATTGCCCTGAAGAATCTTGAGCGCTTTTACAAGCTCCCCGGTAAAGAAATCGCGGCGGCGGCCCTCCCACGCCAGTGTGGCCAAAGATTCAACAACCGAAAACCCGCCGGTATTTGCGCCATAGCTCGATTCTATTCCCCATAAAGCCACGATGTACTGCGGAGGAACCCCGTATTCACGCCCTATTTTTTCAAGAATCGGGCGATGTTCAGCCAGGAGCGCCCTGCCCTTTTGGATCCTTTTTCCCGTCACAACGAGATCCAGATACGCGGAAAAAGTTTTTTTTCCTTCCGGTTGTTTGCGGTCCAGTTCAATGACCCGCATATTGGGAGAAATTCCGGACAGAGCCTCGTTCAAAATCTGTTCCTGAATGCCGGCTGTTTGTGCCCTGACCTTAAAGTCGTCTATCCACGCCTCGAAAGACATCTTTGATTCTGCCGCAGACGCAGCAGAAGCGTTCAATAAAAAGATAAAAAATAAAATTGCGCATAATGAGCGTCTACGTATTGCGAAGCGGCCCGGCATGATAATTGTTGTCTCCGTCAGGTCTTTATTATTATATGTGAACAGGAATCGGGTACACGCTCAGGATATCCTGAACGCGGCCCGGGCGCTACGGGAAGATTCTTGTTTTTCTTCGATCGATCGTATATGGTCCCGGCTTCCGGATACCGGAGACCATATGGAGGAGTGGCAGAGCGGTTGAATGCACCGGTCTTGAAAACCGGCAGGGGTTCACGCCCCTCGTGGGTTCGAATCCCACCTCCTCCGCCATTACGGAGAATTAAACAGCCACACGGTAACGTCCGGCCTCTTCGGATAGAATCCGGGTTTTGATCTCGTCGCCCCAGCCGTAGTTGGCTACTTGCCCGTCGGACCGGATAACGCGGTGACAGGGTAAAAACAGCGACAGGGGATTGCTGCCGACGGCCTGACCTATAGCCCGGGCACATCCATGATACCCGACGCTCTCACCTAGCGCCTGATAAGAGGTTACCGCCCCTCTTGGAATAAACGACATCGCCTGCCAGACAGCAAGCCGGAAAGGCGTTCCATATAATATTGCAGGATAAGGACGGCCGCTAATCCATGATGAGAGAGTGTCATCCAGTTTCCGGGCGCAAGCCGCATCATCCCGGTAAAACAGAACGTCCGGAGCCCCTGCAAGCGGCCGCAAGGCTTTGCTCATGCGCGTCTGCATTTGTGCATCGCCTCCCGGAAAGCCGCTGTATAGCAGGCTGTTCCCGGAGAACGCGCCCCACAAAGGGCCGTAAATCGTTTCGTGTGCACCGTAGCACACCGGTCCCGAGCACTTTTCCTGAAAACCGGACGCAGAGCTTACGGCTTCAATGCCGTCCAGAGGCAATTTCCGGGAATGAACCGACGGCGGAGTAATGTATCTGAGTCCAAGGTCACGATAATTTGAAGCCATCATCCCCCCTTATGTTCAAGGAATCGCGCAAGAGATAGAATTTTACACAAAATTTGATTAAATTTTTATTAATTAAAATTTTGTGGGGATTCCGGGAAATGGGATAATAGACGCGCGAAACGCCTCCTCATCAAAGAGGCTTGATGGCGGCAACGCAGAGCGCAGGAAATTTTTAGGGTTGCGGTTGCGGCCGCGAAGCGCCGTCTTTTCCATGAGCGACCCCGGTACCTTGCCGACCGGTCGGCTCCTCCGGCGCGTGCGTGTCATCTTCTTCAGGCTCAAGACCAAACATCTGCCTGAGGGCCCCTGCCGCTTCCGGATCCGCCATAGCCGCCATATCTCCTTTTGTCAGCATCTCAACCTCCAGATCCCTCTCCTCGCCTGCCTGTAAACGGCTGCGGAGTTGGGGTTTTTGTTTTTAATAATTTTAATACGGGAATGTTTACCAGAAACCGGCATATATGTCCACACAACACACAAAACGCGCTTGATCGACAGATTTTTTCTGATTAGGTTGCCATATAGAATCAGCAAATATAGAGATATCTCATGCAGGACTTCCCTGAAGCGGCAGCCGGCCCTCAAGCGGATCAACTTCCTTCCCTCTCACGCGCCGATCTGGAAGGCAGAATAGGGGCGAGTGAACTCGAAAGATGGTGGGGGCTTCGGCGCAGGGAAGACGGCACGCTTGTCGCGCTTGAAAACGACGGCAACCTGACCGCCCAGCTTGCGGGAATGAAAAGATGGCTGCGCGCCGTCTACACGCGCCTTGAGAAATCCGGCGGCAAAAATCCCCTGACTGGCGAGACATTGGCCGTTAAAAGAGAACAGCTTGACGACATCGCTCTGGGCTATGTCGTCAGACAGCTTGTCTTCGATGCCCCGCCGGAAATGGCCGATATGGCGAAAGACCTGAAAAGTGAGAACGCTCTGTATAATGTTCAGGGAAAAGAGTCTCTCAACAAAGACCAGATCAGGCTTCGGATTATTGCCGCCCGCCTGCCGGAAAGTGAGGCGGTTCTCAAAAATAATCTTCTGGCTGTAGAAAAGGCTCTCGGGCATAGTGGCAGATTCCCCGAGGATAACGAGGTCAAATTCCTGATAGATCTTGCCGCCGCGGCCTTCTATCTCGAGACCGGCATTAGTGCCGCGAGACAGGCGGCGGCTCTGGAAGATAATGAACAAGATAGAAAAATCTATCTGACCCTCGCGGCGAACGCCATTAACAATAATATGGCGAATTGCCTCAGATTTGTCGGAGAAATCGCCACAAACCTCCTCGGAGATCTGAAGGACCTGAGCGTCAATGGCAGGCCTGTCAGCGTAGATGTTCTGGATCAGGACAGATACGCGGCATCCAAAGACATTGCTAAAAGGTCGCCCTCTTCTTATGAGCCGCCGAAAGCTGAAGCCGGCCCCCAACCGGGAGATCGCGCCCGATTGGCACCTTGCGTACGCTAGAATCGATCAAGACTTGACGTCTGCGCACGGACGCATAAGATAGGTTCCTGTGGATCTGCATATTCGGACCCCGCCACAGTTTGCGGCGGGATCTTTTTTGGCGTTTTTGAACACAAAATCCGAACACGAAACGAGGACGAACCAATGGACAAGGTCCCCATGACAAAAGCCGGTTACGACGCATTAACAGCAGAGCTCAAAAACCTGAAATCCGTTGAACGCCCGGCCGTGATTGAGGCGATTGCGGAAGCACGGGCTCATGGCGATTTGTCAGAGAACGCCGAATATCACGCCGCCCGGGAACGTCAGAGTTTTATCGAAGGCCGCATTCAGGAGCTTGAAGGCGTGATCGGCGCCGCACAGATTATCGATGTTTCCTCCCTGACCGGCAATGACGTCAAATTCGGCGCGACGGTTGTCGTTGTCGACGAAGAGACGGACGAAGAAGCCACGTATCAGATTGTCGGCCAGTACGAATCGAACGCGGATGAAGGACGCCTGTCCATCACCTCTCCGATTGCCAAAGCCCTGATCGGGAAGTCACAAGGGGATTCCGTCGAGGTCCGCACACCCAAGGGCGTCGTGATGTACGAGATCCTCGACGTCCGCTACGCAGCATAAGAGGCGCGGCTGCGCGGACGAACAGGAAGCCTATTCGACCGCGATCGGGACGCCGGCTTCGTATTTCGCTTCCTTGACCACCATCGAGGATTTGATTGATGTGACGTTCTCCGCGGAATTGAGATGCGTGGTCAGGAAGGTCTGGTACTGTTCCCAGTCCTTTGCCGCAATTTTCAGCATGTAGTCCATGTCCCCGGCGATCAGATAGGCTTCGCGCACTTCCGGCCATTCGGCCAGCCGCGCGTTGAATTTCTTGAGGTCGGCGTCCGCCTGTGAGACCAGCTTAACGAGGACGAATCCTGTGATCCCGTAGCCAAGCGTCGCCTCATCCAGCCGCGCGTGATATCCTTTTATGATCCCGTTTTCCTCAAGCGCACGCAGACGCCGCAGACATGGCGGCGCCGAGATTCCGGCATGCCGCGCCAGATCAACATTCGTCGTCCGCCCGTTTTTCTGGAGGTCATGGAGAATTTTCCGGTCAATCCGGTCCAGTTTCATACGTGACATGCGTATCTGCCCCTTATACTCATATCGTGTTCACATTTCATAAGCGGCCTGATATAGAGG
The DNA here is from genome assembly GCA_028277665.1 of Alphaproteobacteria bacterium. Taxonomy (GTDB): domain Bacteria; phylum Pseudomonadota; class Alphaproteobacteria; order Micavibrionales; family Micavibrionaceae; genus JANQFU01. Next base: position 26,383 of record JANQFU010000023.1, read on the forward strand.
GTATCGGACCTGATTGCAAGCATATAATTCCATATCAGAGTTTTTTTATTACATTTTCCGGAACCAATCGAGCATAAAATGTCATACACATCCCCGGCCATGCAAAATTCCGCCGTTTTATGGATCGTCACAGAAGGGATGGCCGGAACGGAAAATCAGTGTCTGGGCGTTGCCGAAGCCCTCCGGATTTCTCCGCAGGTCCTGCGCGTGGGGCTGAATGCGCCATGGTCGTGGCTTAGCCCTTATCTGGGCTTTGAGGCGCGGCACAGCTTTTCTCCGCCCCTTCCCGCCATGCCGCCTTTCCCGGATATCGTGCTGGCCTCCGGGCGGAAAAGCGTTGCGGCCGGCCGCTTCATCAAGGCACAGGCCGCACGGCAAGCCGGGGTCAAAACGAGCCTTGTTCAGATACAGGATCCCCGCGTCTTCCCGTGGCAGCGCAAGGTGTTCGATCTGATTGCCGTGCCCGCGCACGATCCGGTCCGAGGTGAAAACGTTCTGGTCACAACGGCCGCGCCAAACCGGATCACGCCGGAACGACTCGCGGATGCCTGCCGTGCCTTTCCGGATTTCGAAGGCGTGAAACGTCCCCGGGTCGGGGTTTTAATCGGCGGAACAAGCAAAGCCTACCGGATGAGCGAGGAAGTCACAAAGACGCTTGCCGGGCAGCTTGCCTCACTTGACGCCGGGCTGATGGTGACGGCCTCCCGCCGGACGGGGGACAATAACCGGCGCATTCTGGGAGACGCTCTCGCTGCGCATCCGGATTGCTACGTTTGGGACGGACACGGCGAAAACCCCTATTTTGCGATCCTCGGATGGGCGGACATCCTTCTTGTGACGGCGGACAGCGTTTCCATGCTTTCGGAGGCCGCCAGCACCGGAAAACCTGTCTATATGATCCCGATGGACGGCGGTGCGCGCCGGATTGACGCTCTCCACGAAAACCTGATCGCGCATGGCGCCGTCCGCCGCTTTGACGGGACGCTCGAAACATGGGCCTATGAGCCGCTGTGCGATGCCGTGAAGATCGCAGATGCGATCAAGGCCCTGCGCCCCGATCTTTTTGGTGCAGGCAATTGATTCCGGAAGCAGGGCGGTCTATGTCTGTATGTGAGTTTGAAACCAAAGAATGTAAACAAAGCGACGAAACGACCGATTGATGAAAGCGAACGATACTCATTCCCGTGTTCTGGTTATCGGCTCGGGACCGGCCGGATACACTGCTGCGATTTATGCCGCCCGGGCAAATCTCTCTCCGCGCCTGATCTGCGGGACGGAGCCCGGCGGCCAGTTAATGATGACCACGGATATTGAAAATTATCCCGGCTTTGCCGATCCCGTTCAGGGGCCGTGGCTGATGGATCAAATGCGCGCACAAGCCGAAAATGTCGGCGCAGAGATCATCACAGACCTTGTGACAAACGTGGACACGCACACACGGCCGTTTGTTCTGACAACCGACTCCGGCACGACGTACACCGCGGATACCATCGTGATTGCAACCGGTGCGCAGGCCAGATGGCTCGGCCTTGAGAGCGAGACGACGTTCCGTGGGATGGGAGTCTCCGCCTGCGCGACGTGTGACGGCTTTTTCTTTCGCGGGCAAGAGGTTGCCGTTGTCGGCGGCGGAAACTCGGCCGTCGAGGAAGCCCTCTTCCTGACCAATTTCTGCAGCAAAGTGACGCTGATCCACCGCCGCGATGAGTTGCGCGCCGAAAAAATCATGCAAGAACGCCTGTTCCGGAACGAGAAAATTGAGCTTATCTGGAACGCCGTTGTTGAAGAGATCAAGGGCGGATTGCCCGGGCAGAGCGAAAAGCCGGGGGTTAACGCTCTTGTCCTGCGCGATACAAAGACAAGCACGCAAAAAGAATTACAGGTCGCCGGGGTCTTTATTGCGATCGGGCATACGCCAGCGACCGGCCTTTTCAAGGGCAAGCTCGACATGGACGATGAGGGATACATCCTCACGGCTCCCGATTCGACGAAGACTTCCGTTCCGGGCATTTTCGCGGCCGGAGACGTGAAGGACAAACATTACAGGCAGGCCATTACAGCGGCCGGTATGGGATGTATGGCCGCATTGGAAGCGGACCGTTTTCTGGCGGAATGTGAATGAACACGATGTTATTTTCGCGCAGAGCCGGGGGCTTTGGGAAAAGATCCCGGATACCAAATCTCGCCAAATGAAAATCTTTGATTTTCAAGGCTCGATACAGGTTCCGGGATTGCGGATTAGTTTTGTCGTGAACGCAAGCCGGCATGACAGTAAGATAACCTCAGCTATGGATAAGAGGACTTTAAAATCTTATAAACCAACCGTCATCCCGGCTTTCGCCCACTACTGTCCGGGAAAAAGTTAACGCGCAATCCCGGAAGTTAGGCGAGCCATGAAAACCGATAGGTTTTCATCTGGCGAGACTTGGTATCCGGGATCTCTATCAGGAGACCCCGGATCTACACAAAACCTCCGCTTATGCGGAGCTTTTGCTTGTCCGGGGTTGCGGATTTTTGGACCATTAACCTTTTTCCGGACAGTTGTGGGCTTTCGCCGGGATGACGGTTGGTTTTATAATTTATTCTTATCCATAGTTCAGGTTAAGATAGTGTCTACAAACAAGATGCAGGTGAACAGAAATGATGGATTGGGACAAGCTCCGGATTTTTCATGCGGTGGCCGAGGCCGGCAGTTTCACGCATGCCGGCGACGTCCTGAACCTGAGCCAGTCCGCCGTGTCCCGGCAAATCTCCGCTCTTGAGGAAAGCCTCAACGTCACCCTGTTCCATCGTCACGCCAGAGGGCTTCTCCTGACCGAGCAGGGGGAGATCCTCCATAAAACGGCGCAAGAAATTTTCGCCCAGCTTTCCATGATCGAAGGGCAGATCAGCGATTCACGGCAATTGCCGGAAGGGCCGTTGCGCATTACCGTTGCCGAGTTTATCGGCTCGAGTTGGCTTGCGCCGCGCCTGCATGCGCTGCGGGACACCCATCCGGAGCTGCAGCTTACCGTTCTTCTTGACGACCGGATTTTTAACCTCGGTATGCGGGAGGCCGACGCCGCGATCCGCCTGCATCGCCCGGAACAGCCGGACCTGATCCAAAAACAGCTCGCGACAATCCGTTTTCATATTTATGGATCCAAAGATTATCTCGCCCGCTGCGGCGTGCCGAAGACGGCCAAGGACCTCCAGAAACACACACTGATCGGGTATCCGGAAAACGCCCCGGCCCCCTTCATCGACCCGAACTGGCTTTTCCGGACCGCCGGGATTGAGCTTGAACGCACCAATAACGTGATTATGATGAATTCAATGCTCGCGATTTCCAAGGCCGTGGAAAGCGGTGCGGGACTCGCCTGTATCCCCGATTTCCTCGTCCGGGAGCGGCGCGGCTTCCAAGCGGTTCTCGAGGACCTGACCCGTCCGCCGGTAGACATGTTCTTCGTCTACCCCGAAGAACGCAGGCATTCCGGACGGATCTCAACCTTCCGGGATTTTCTGATAGAGGCCGTCTCGGAGATGGATTTCTGATTTCCAGTTTTTCTACTTATGACTTTGTTGTAACATTGTTATAATCTATTTTTCCATTTATATACAATTGGATATATATACTTATGCGTAATACGCATACCTGATATACATTATTTTCATTGGGTTATTACGACTCATGCGCGTATAAGGGCGTCACTGGCTTCACGCCGGTGGGGTCTTTTTTATTGAAGGTCCTACGTCTCCCAGACGTGAAACCTCCCTGTTCAACTTCGCCGGGCCTTAGCCCGGTTTTTTTTGTCCAAAGGGCTTTTTCGGAAGATTCTGCAATGATATAGATAGATATCCCACCCTTTCAAACGGACGACGGATTTCCATGACCGATAAAAATCTCTTTGGCTTCTCCAGGATCGCGATCGTTCACCTCTTCCGCCTGAAGCGGAAGAACCTGCTATAGCCTTAGGCCTCGTCAAAAAATAAGTTCATCACCTTGCTTGTCTTTTTGCCCGTCCACTTTGTTGCAAAAAACGTTACATACTCCCGGTATGCGCCGTTTTTGCGCCTTGTGGACGAACAAAAAATCCGACGCAATTCGATCAACTTATTTTATGACGAGCCCTTAGGGATCGCTAACTTAACGCCGTGCAAGCCCGCGCAATGCGGGCGCAGGCGTCCTCAAGAGCCTCCGTCGATGTCGCGTAGGAAATCCGGAAGGCCGGAGAAATCCCGAATGCCGCGCCCTGAACACAGGCGACGCCTTCGGTCTCCAGAAGATATGTGACGAAATCCTCATCGGTTTCGATCGTTTTGCCTTCCGGCGTTTTTTTGCCGATGCAGCCCGCACAGGACGGGTAGACATAGAAGGCCCCTTCCGGTTTCGGGCAGGAAAGCCCGTCGATCGCGTTCAGCCTGGCGACGACCATGTCGCGGCGGTCCTTGAAGACTTTGTTGCGTTCGGTCAGGAAGGACTGGTCGCCGTTCAGGGCCGCGACGGCGGCAGCCTGCGAGATCGAACTCGGGTTCGATGTGCTCTGGCTCTGGATTTTCGAGATTGCCTTGATAATTTCTTTCGGCCCCGCGGCATAGCCGATCCGCCAGCCCGTCATCGCGTAGGCTTTGGAGACCCCGTTGACCGTCAGGGTCCGGTCATACAGGGACGGCGCGACCTGTGCCGGGGTGACGAATCTGAAATCGTCATAGACAAGATGTTCGTACATATCGTCGCTCATGACGTACACATGCGGATGACGTTCGAGCACATCCGTAATCGCCCGCATTTCGGCCTCGTTATAGGCCGCACCGGTCGGGTTGTTGGGCGAGTTCAGGATGACCCATTTCGTTTTCGGCGTAATGGCTTTATCGAGGTCTTCGGCCTTGAGTTTGTAGTCCTGCTCCGCCGGACAGGAAACAAAGACCGGGGTTCCTTCGGCGAGAAGAACCATATCCGGATACGAAACCCAGAAAGGCGCCGGAATCACGACTTCATCCCCCGGATTAAGAGTCGCCATTAAAGCATTGTAGAGAACCTGCTTCCCGCCGGTTCCGACCGTGACCTGATCCGGCGTGTAGGTCAGGTCGTTATCCCGTTTGAACTTTGCACAGATTGCGGCTTTGAGCTCTGGCGTGCCGTCTACGGCCGTGTATTTCGTCTGGCCGGCTTTCATGGCGTCCCATGCGGCTTCCTTGATGAAGTCCGGCGTATCGAAATCAGGTTCTCCGGCCCCGAGGCCGATCACATCCCGCCCGGCTGCTTTCAGTTCTCTGGCTTTGGTCGTCACGGCGATGGTCGGCGAAGGTTTGATCCGCGAGAGGCGGTCAGCGATGAGTCCCATGTTCGTCTTCCTTTTCCTGTTCTTGTTCTGCGTTACGATATGTGTTCGGTTCCCCCTCGGAGGCGTCATCGGCATGGCGGGGTATGTGCTTCTTTTTCTTTTTAAGCGCTCCGAACAGATGCTGCGGTTTTTCCGGCTCTTCCCCCACGCCACGATCGGGCGGGGAGATGATTCCGGCCGAGACAACGAGCTTGACCCCTTCCTCAACCGTCATATCGAGAAAATGCAGTTCCTTTTTCGGGACAAAGAGGAGATAACCCGACGTCGGGTTCGGGGTCGTCGGGACGAAGACATTGACCGTCTCGTCCGATGTGACGCGCTGGACCTCGCCTTTTGAGCCGCCGGTTACAAACCCGATCGACCAGACGCCTTTGCGGGGATATTCGAGCATGACGACGTCCCGGAACGCCTGTGACTGGCTGGCCATGATCGTCTCTATGATCTGCTTGATCGCGCCGTAAATGTTCCGGATCACCGGCATCCGGCCTACAACATATTCCGATATCCGGATCAAAAGGCGTCCGAAAAAATTTTTCGCGAACCAACCGACCAGAATCAAAAAGGTAATGACAACGATCAGCCCGAGCCCCGGCACGGAAAAAGAGAGATAATTATTCGGGTTGTAGACCGGCGGGATCAGGCGCGTCACGTTGTTGTCGATAAACCGGATGAAAATCCATGCGAGATAAAACGTGATTCCGATCGGCGCCGTGACGAGCACGCCCGCGAACATATAGGTCCGCAAACGTGCAAACAAAGAGAGTTTCGGAGGGGACGAGCCTTCCGGATGTGCGGATTGATGTTCTTTCTGAGTTGTCATCGCCGTTTTGCGCTGTTTCGTTTCGATACGTATATTTGTATTTGATATTTGAATGGTGACAGCTTGCCCGATCTGCAATAAAAATCAAGGGAAAGCTACTGAAAGTTCTGAAATGCCCGATACCCCCAAACGTGAACAACTGGACGGAACCGCCTATCTGCGTCCGGCCCTGAAAAAAATCCGCCGGGCCGTAAGCGGAAACGGCGTTACGCCAGACGATGTAAAAGTTCTGCGTTTTGAAGGCGACATCCTTGTTCTTAAAGCTGAAACAACGCTTACACTCTCTGCCGACATTTTGGAAAGCCAGGCCACCGGCAAAACACAGGGGACACATGTCTTTCCGGACGAAAAAAGCGCCAGATCCGCAATTGAAGCCAAAGAGAAAAGGCTTTCCACTATTCCGGAAACCCCAAATACAGTTATGAATGCCCTTGTGAACAGAGCCGACAAGGGCCTCGCGCCTAAAAATTCAACGATCCCCCTTCCCTCTCTTACGGAAGATTTCATCGCTCACATACCGTGTTCCACCTGCCACGCGAAAGGAGATATCCCTTGCGCACAATGCCGCGGCAGCGGATACGAAACCTGCCGCAAATGCCACGGGCGAGGCACGGTAACATGCCCGCATTGCCGCGGATCCTGCCAGATCACAGGATCGGACGGGAAACGGAAATCTTGCCCGCATTGTCACGGTCGGGGGCATCTTTCCTGCGCCGCCTGCCGGGGACAGGGCCGAACGGCGTGCAATGCCTGCAAAAGCCGCGGACGGATAACCTGCCGGGATTGCAACGGAAGCGGATGGACCTCCCGCGTCTTCTCTCACAAAATTAATGCCCGCGCATCAGGCGTCATTCTGAATATGGATAAAATCCCTCAAAAAGCCGCAAAACGCATCAGCCGTCTCGGAGAAAAACTGGCGCAACACGTTCAAATCCGGGAGTGTTTCCCGGACGAAACGTCCAGAGCTCACAAAAATATCAAAATTTTATACAGTTTTTCTCTTCCTCAAGGCACAGCAGAATTTCAGATCAACGGAAAACGCGTTCCGGCCTATCTGTTTGGAACACAGACACGGATCGCAGATTTGCCGCCTTTTCTTGACGGCCTGATCCGTCCCGGCGCCGAGGCGCTTGAACTCGGCGCAAACGCTCCGGAGAAAGCCCGCCGAAAGCTGATGCTCGCCGCACAATACAGAACGGTTCGCGAGGCACTGCACGCTGTCAGCCGTCACCCGCCCAAAAAGGCGTACACCCTGCTGATGACACAAAATCCGGTCGGCCTTAGCCGGGAAACAGGAGAAAAACTGATCAAGAACGCGGACATAACACTAAAAAATGCGAGCCGTGCCGGTGCCCGGATAGCCTCACTGGCAGGACTCGGGCTCGCCTTCACGCTGGCAGGCGCCTATCTTTATTATAGAGCCGTATCTGAAATCAGCTCCGCCGCAATGCCGCAAGACGCTCTGGCCGCCGCGTTGATCCCGGCCGCGGCAGTTGCTTTCATGTCAGTCCTGCGAAATTTCGCCCGCCGGCAAATTCTGACCCGCGCCCTGAAAAACAAACCGCAACTCAGAAAAAAATGAAGAAAAAAAGTGTAAGGGAGACACTTTCCGGGAATTGACAAGCCGTGCATGGATCGCCTATACATAGCGTCGCTGCGTTCACCGCATATTCCCCGGTAGCTCAGTGGTAGAGCAAGCGGCTGTTAACCGCTTGGTCGCTGGTTCGAATCCGGCCCGGGGAGCCATTTTCTTTCTTCCGACATCTTCACACGTCCATACGTAAAAGCGCAACGTAGAGCCAGAGCCACTTTTCGGGCAATGCTGTATTTGGTCGTCCCGGCGTATATGCCCACAGCTTCGATAAGTGTGGGTATAGACACGGGGCAAATCAAAAACGAGCAAAAAGGAGTTGCCCCAATGTTACTGACAAACGTTGAATGCAAAGGCTTAAAGCCAAAAAACAAATCATATAAAAAGTTTGATGGAGCTGGTCTCTATCTGGAAATTATGCCCTCCGGCAAGAAGTTCTGGCGTTTCCGCTACCGTTTCGACGGGAAAGAAAAGCGGTTATCCTTCGGCGAATATCCCATTATCACGCTGAAAGAAGCCAGAGATAAGCAGCTTGAAGCCCGTAAACTTCTCGCCGCCGATACGGACCCATCGGCTAAGCGCAAGGAAGACGAGCGTGAACGCAAGATTGTTGAAGAAAACACCTTCGAGAAGATTGCGCGGGAATGGCACGACAACAAGAAAAGCAACTGGACGGAGAAATACGCTGAGACGATTATCAACCGTCTTGAAGAGGATGTCTTTCCAGAGATCGGTAAATTACCTATTTCAGAGGTCAAGCCGCTTGTTCTGGTTGATATGATCCGCAAGATCGAAAAACGCGGGGTGTATGAAACCACACGCCGCATTCTCCAGTATTGCAGCCAGATATTCCGCTATGCAGTCGCTACAGGCCGTGTTGAACGTGACTATGCGATTGACGTTAAGGATGCGATCAAGACCAAGCCCGTCAAACATCATGCAGCGATCAGCCCTGAGGAATTGCCCGAGCTTCTTTTAGCTATCGAGCAGAACAAGAGCCGCATGTTTGAACCCACCATATTAGCGGTCAAGTTCATGTTGCTCACTTTTGTGCGCACGAATGAACTGTTAAAGGCGCGGTGGCATGAATTCAACTTTGAGGAAAGGAAATGGACCATTCCCGCAGAGCGGATGAAGATGCGTAAAGAGCATGTGGTTCCGCTTTGCTCTCATGCAATTGAAATCCTTGAACGCCTGAAAGAATTACACGGACATCGCGAATGGGTCTTTGCCAGTTATATCAGGCCAAAAAACCCGATGAGTAATGGTGTGATCCTTGCCGCATTAAAGCGCATGGGGTTCAACGGACGCATGACAGGTCACGGTTTCCGTGCTCTTGCCCTGACAACACTGATTGAGAAGCGCCACATTCCCTTTGAGGTGGCAGATGCTCAACTCGCGCACTCAAAGCGAAATTCTCTGGGTTCCGCCTATGACCGGGCACAATATCTCGAACAGCGCAGAGATATGATGCAAATCTGGGGCGATTATATCGAGGAACTCAGGCAAGAAACTCTCGGCGGCCACATTGACGCAAGCATGTAGCTATGCGACTTTATGAATACGGAACCTCACTCATTGTCTGAAAGTAGCATGGGACCCGTCATCAAGTGAGGAAAGCCGCGCCGGGGTTACTAACATGCAGCTTTGCGGACTTCATTCAAACCTGCTTTGCCGGGAATGATGAGGTCCGCAAATTCTTACGATCTCCTTATTTTCAGCAAGGCTTATATATGAAAGGAGATCGGCATATGTCGAAGAAATCATATACCGTTGATGAATTCTGCGAAGCCTACAGCATCAGCAGGTCATTCCTCTACAAACTCTGGGAAAATGGCCTTGGCCCGGTTTACTATAAACTCGGAACCCGCAGGTTCATTAGTTTTGAAGCCGCCGAAGAATGGCAGAAACAAAACGAAAGCCTTACATCTCAGGCATAGACAGCCAACAAGAAGCCTCTTGATATTCAGATATCGAGGGGCTTCTCTGTACTGGTACACGTGTACCATTTGTCCGGTGGTATACGTGTTACACAGATCAAAAGTTTTTTGTATTTTCCATGTGTGGGCGCGGCTATATTTTCACATTCTTGCATAGCTTTCCAACCGCCTGAGAAGTGCTGTTATCCAATCTCACAGCGCGTTTCACGCCGCACGGCTCGGAATCCATGGTTAACGGGGTTTAATTTTCAGGATGCGCAGGAGGGTTTCCGGGTTCCAACTTGCTGATTTTCTTCGTGTTTTCACGCTT
>JANQFU010000035.1 GCA_028277665.1 Alphaproteobacteria bacterium
ATCCCTTTATGAACAAATAACAAATTCGGTTTACTTTGCAGAACACCGCCTTTTTCTGCTATTCTCTTAATGATAGGTTAACAGAGTTATGCCAATATAAAAACAAAGAACCAGACAGGGTTGTGTAGATGAGGAGCCTCGGTACGGAGAACGCAGAAGCAGAAGTAAAATGGCGCGGAGTCGGCTATGCGCCGCTAGGAACCCTTGGTGTTCGTGTAACAGAGGGCTTTCAGGACGCCGCACCCGCCAATGAAGGACGCTCTTCGGGACTCGAAACCGCAGATGTGCCCCTGTCCGTTGTAAAAAATGACCAAGATCTAACAATCCGCCAAGCTGCCGATCTCGCATTCCGCGGACGTCTCCTAGGCGATACGGCAATCACAAGCACCGTAGTAAACCCGAATGCTTTCGCCGCGGATTATAACGCAAGCGGCCCCCGAGCGTTTGAAATCAAAAACCCGAGATTCAATGGCCAAGCGACCACAGAACAGCAGCGGGCGGAACAAAGAGAAGCCGAAATCCGCGAAGAACAGGTTAGACTGGCCGTCAACACACGCCTGTGGGAAGAAATCGCAGCAGACCTCGAGGCCGCCCTGCAGGATGAGAATCATATTTTCCATGGTTTTGCAAAAGCTGTTGCCGCCGGTCCGATCGGCGCTTCCCTGGGAATGGGAATGGCCGGGATGGGGCACTCCGGACGATCCGTCACGCAAGCGGAAATTGACGCCATTGCCTCTCAACACCAAGCACCGGCAGCCCCGATTATCGAACTGCTGGTTCGCGGCGAAGCAGGCGGAAGTTATGATAAATTAACAGGCGGAAGGGACGTTGGTGCCTCACAATCCTCCCTTCGTGACGTCATGGAATTACAATCCGTTATTTACGCCCGTGGAGGACAGACCGCTATTGGAGGACCGCAATTCATCAGGTCAACTCTGGCCGGACTCGTCCAACGCTACAATGTCGACACATCTCTTAGATTTAGCCCGGAGCTTCAGAACGCTCTTGCAACGCGCCTTCTGGAAGAGATGGGGCTGGAAGCCTTTCTGAAAGGAGACCTCTCTCTGGAAAAATTCCAGTATAAAATTGCCGGAACCTGGGCCGCCGCACCGATGAACGCCTCCGGAGTGGGCCGTTATGACGGTTACAACGGAAACATGGCAAGAATCAGCGCACATGACATGCGCGCCGCACTTCTGGCCGCACGCGAGATTTACCAACGGCAACTCGAAATACCTATAGCCTCGCATAATCCTGCCCAGTCTCCAGCCCCAACGTTGCAATAATCCTTTTCTTATTGCCCCCGCGAAGGCGAAGCCTTCCGGTCTCTTGTCTCAAGACGCACGGACATGGCGGTCCTATCCCTACCCCCTGCGGCAATGTGTCAATGCGCGGGACGGGTAAGGATTCTTTAAGCTTTTGCGCGCACAGTGGAAAGTGACGCCGTCGCTTTCCAGAAACAGCAGGGCTTTTGATTTTCATGCATAAAATGACGTTCATCGGACGGGCAGAGACAGATTTCATCCGGTTCGCGCTTACCCTGATCGCAGCGCTCTTGCTCGCATCCATATTTGCGCCTTCTTCCGCACAGGCTCAAAAAGCCCTGCCCGGACTGGCAAATAAAGCAAACGAAGCTCTGCTGGCCGCACCGCCCCCGCCAATTCCGCCAAGACGCCCGCCTTTAACGGCATGCATCCAGACGCTTCACCCCTCCGCCGCCAGTTATTTTCTCGGCGTCCGGAATATGGACGCCCTGCGCGCCGCTGTTGCTTTTTCTCACGATCTTCGGGAGCAAAGCCACGATCCGAACGTCGTCCGGACGCTTTTCCGGGTCAGCAAGGAAGAAAATGTCGACTTCATGCTGCTCCTGACCAGCGCCCTGATGGAAAGCCGCCTTGGCGAGTTTAACGTCGCGCAGGGAAGTTCGGCGCGCGGCCTGTTCCAGTATATCGAGCCGACCTGGCTCACGCTCGTTCATCGCTACGGCGAGGAGATCGGCCTTTATGAAGCCGCCGGGATGATCACCTTCAACCGGAAAGGATGGCCGCGGGTCCGGGTTCCGCGCTTTGAGCCGAAAATTCTTGCCCTTCGCGGCAACACCGAGATTGCGGCCCGGATCAAAGCGCGCCAGCTTAAAGAGGAAGAAAACGTTCTTCGCAGCCTGAAAAAAGGGCTCGAATACGAAGGTGTAACGACGACCGATTATTACGTCGCCCATATGCTGGGCATTCCGTTGATGCGGGAGCTTTATACGATGCTCCGCAAGGATCCTGAAGCCATCCCGGCGCAGCGGAAATCCATGCGCGAGGCGGCGCAACTCAACCGGCGCTTTTTTTATCACGGCAAACGGGCCCTCACCGCCCGTGAGGTTATGGTCAGCTTTGAGGAGGCCGTCGGCCATCACGAGCGCTATATCCGGAACCGGACGTCCGCAAGCCTTGAGAACAGCCCCTGCATCGATCCGCTCGAGATCCTGCCGAACATGAAAATCGTTGTGCGCTAGTTGTTATAGTAATTTTGAATAAGAATTACAGACTCTTCTGTCATTGCGAGGAGACAACGCCGACGTGGCAATCCAGCCGCTGAGCCAGCCATGGGGGCATTTTCTGGCCAAATTTCCGGATTGCCACACTCCCGTTGGTCGTTCG
>JANQFU010000038.1 GCA_028277665.1 Alphaproteobacteria bacterium
CGAACGACCAACGGGAGTGTGGCAATCCGGAAATTTGGCCAGAAAATGCCCCCATGGCTGGCTCAGCGGCTGGATTGCCACGTCGGCGTTGTCTCCTCGATTGTGCAGGTTCAGTAATGACAATTAAGGTGTATAATTTTTATCGCGAAAGACTATATGTTCAATCAGCCCCGGCACCCGAGCCGGAGGAAGTGTACACTAGTAGTTAACCGTCAGTTGGAAGACGCTTTCATGAAGGTTTTCGCTGTCCTGGGCCGAGAGGTCTTTTGCAAACGTGAGTTTAAAAGACACATTATCCCGGACCTGGTAATCCAGTTCCAGACCCGCGGACCATAGCCCCAGCGTATCTTCTTCCCAAACCCTGGCGGCGCGGTTTTTGAATACGGCGAAATCCGTGAAGATGCCCGCCTGGAGGCCGGCCTGGAAGGGAGGGGACAAGAAATTCAGGTACGGGGAATCCAGTTGAATGGTCGCATTATAGCCATAGTCTCCGGCAAAGGTCCCGGGTTGGTACCCTCTGTATCCGGGCGCGAAGCCGTTCACAAAGCGCTCCGAACCGACCAGACGGCTGTTGGTCAATTGACCAGAGAGCCGCGTTGTCAGGAAAAACTGGTCTTCAAGATCGGGATAGGGCATCTGGAAAGGCATGGTTCGGTCAAGATTCAGTCTGAGATAAGCATAGCCTGACTCTGTCCCCTCCCTGCTGGCCCGGAAGGCGTCGTCCGTGTTTCGTTCGGCGACACCTCCCGGGGCATAGTACAATGTGCCGTTAAACGTCGTCTGCCCGTTCCAGGGGTCTTTCAAGAGGCCCTGATAACCGAGCTTTCCGTTCACGACAACCAGATCGCTGTCCAGACCCACATTCACGGGATCACCGAAGAGCGTGAACAAAACACTGCCTTCCGAGTTTTTGCGCTCCACGCCAAGCACAAGCTGCTGATCGGACAGCGACCAACCGTCCTGATATCTCAGGAAATTCTCGTTCAGCGGAAGAACGTAATCTGCGCCGTAGCTTCTGAACCGTCCTTCAGTTTGGAACGTGCCGTTCGCGATATCCGTTTCCGTTTTCGTATAGGCCGCCGACAGCATGATTTCGTGCTGCCAGGGCAAGGGAACCGTATAGGCCCCGCTATGTGATTTAAGGGTCTCCTGATCCGTTGTGGCATTGTACTGATAAAGTCCCCGGTGTCCCATGCCCCAGAGGTTATTATAGGTTCCGCCGAGCAGGAAATGCTGGTTTCCGAGAGAGGGCGCCGCGTCGTTGGATCTGCGCGCAAAAACGGTCCAGGGTTTTTGTTCTGCGACATCGACAAGGATCCGGGTCGTATGCGGTTGTGATCCGGGTTCAAAGCGTGCGGCGACATTGCGCGAAGGATTGCGGCTGAGCCACGCCAGGTCCCGCTCCAGCGCCTTGCTGTTGATTTCTCCGCCCTCTATCAGCGAAAGGGCCGCGCGGAGATCCTCCGGATCTGACCAACCCGCGCCGGCGATCCGGATATCCTCAATCACGGCCTGACGAACAACAACGACGATCACGCCATCCCGAACGGTCTGTTCCGGCAGATACATCGTTGCGAACGGCATGTCGCTCTCACGGGTCGCCGCCGTGAGGTCGTCAATCATATTGTCAAGCGTTTTCATCGTAACCGGTTTGCCCAGATAGGGCCGCATGATGCCGTACAGAACTCCCCTGTTCAGGCTCTCAAGACCAACGGCCATGACCGGAATCCCTGCTTCGCGGAGATGCGCCGAAAAAACCGTGAGCAGGTTCTCGTCCTCCAGATGGCGCTCATCGGGGATCACGATAAATCCGTTGATCAGAGAGGGAGACTGCGCTGGCGCGAGGCGCTGGGCGCTAACCCGCCGCATAAGAAGGGGGCCGATCGTTTCATCCTGAACAGAAAGAGGCTCCTGCGGGTCGAGAAGACCGGCGAAACCCGCGCGCGGATCCCCCAGATCGTTTTGCAAAACACTGGCAAGGCGGAAAGGTCGGACGGTCTCCGGCTCTTCCTCGCGCGAACGAGCCTCTTCGAAAAGTTCGCGGACGGAAGCAAAAAAGGACGTATCTTTCGGCGCTTTCTTTTTTTCGGAGCGGGCGCTTTCCGGATCAAGGCTCGCGATCGAGACCGGCAAGGAATCTACACGGGCAGCCCCGGGTCTTCCGGCGGGATCGATCCGTGCATTGTCCCTGTCGCTCAGATCCGGAACGCTGATCTCTGTCCAGAGCCTATGGGGAGGCTCCTGCTCCATCTCTGCCGCCGCCCCCAGATCTTCGAGCGCGCCAAGCATCTCGCGAGGCGTTTCGAACAGAAATTCTTCCGCATTCCTCTCCATATCCTTGCCTGTCTTTTTATCTGCGCTTTCTTCCGGATCAAGATGGCCCAGCACGTCCGGCGCAGGAGGATCGCCCCGATTGGCCGTCACCGAGTCCGGGTCAAGGATGGTATAGGGGATGCCTGATGATCCCGGTCCCCGTTCAGGCATTGCCGCATACGCGAACGCAGAGCCAGCGAGAAGGATAGCCGTTGTCAAAGCCGGGGTAAGGCAGAAATGCTTCATTCTTCACGGTGTCTTTTGGGTAAACAAAGGCACATTAACATTAACATGAAAATTCAAAATGTAAATTCACTATAAGCGCTCACCACCCGTCAAAATTTTGTTATCCCTGTGAAAACGCATGACTGTCCGGGAAAAGGTTAATATCCTCAAAACCCGCAACCCCGGACAAGCAAAAGCTCCGCATAAGCGGAGGTTTTGCGCAGAGCCGGGGTCTCCTGATCGAGACCTGGTTCCGGGATTGCGCGTTAACTTTTTCCGGACAGTCGTGCTTGAAAACGGGGATGACAAGTTGGTTTTGGCTTTTTGACGGATGGTGAGCTATAAGCGCGGCAATGCCAGATTTTATAGCCTGTCTTTCGGGAGATCCCGAAGGCACGACAAACGGAACTCATATCTTCGCCGTCCAATAAACGGCCGACAAAACGTAATCTTTCATCCATAACCGAACACTCCTTTCAGGGCATTTTCATTTTCCTGTCTGTTAACAGACAGGAGAATGTGTTACCTATGTGTCCGGTACAATTTGTTACCTATCTCTCGGGTCTTACATCCGGGACTGTTTCCCGGGAAGGTGTTTTGGAGGCATTAGAGACAATGGTCAGGCGAGGACCGGGATTATCTACTGTATTTGCGATTGCTGTCGTTCTTCCTATTATCGGTTGCTCCGCACAACATGATCGCTTTATTGGCGCGCCGCTCCATTCTGCACGCCGGATTTTTCATGCACCTTGGGGGTTCGGACTGGAAGGGCTAGAGGCGGCGATTACAGATCCTTTTGGCGAAGCCGGACGCCGCAAGAGCATCTGTCTTCGCGGCGGCGGCTGTGATGTTCGCGAACAACCGGCATGCGGTGACACAAATCCCCAGCGCCGATGTCCGCTTGGCGTCCATTAGGGGCAGGACCTATAAATAATATCGCATTCTGTTCCCCGTGAACGGTAAAGGTGTCAGGAAAGCAAGCGAAAGCATGGTTTTTTCTTATAGTTATTCGCATTTAAAATCAGACATTTTAAATGCGAGCCCTCAAGTGCCCATGCGCCCTTGGGCATGCTCTCGTCCTTACGGATGCCCATGTCTCTTTTGGGCTTTGCTCGGTACAATTTCCGATAAGAATATGTCTTATTCTTATCGGAAATCACTATAAGCGTTCAGTTTCTGCTTCACGATAGAACTGGCACGGGTCATGTCCATTTGCCCGGCATATTGCGCTTTCATTGCGGCCATGACTTTTCCCATGTCCCGGATGCCGGCCGCCCCCGTTTCCGCGATCATCGCTTCGGCAGCCGCCGCGACTTCAGCATCATTCATCTGGCGCGGCAGAAAACCTTCAATCACGACAATTTCCGCCCTTTCACGATCGGCAAGATCCTGCCGCCCGGCTTTTTCATAGGTTTCGATCGACTCATGACGCTGCTTGATCATGGACTGCATCATCGAAAGAATCTCGGCATCCTCAATCCCGTCGGTCCGGCCTTGCCCGCGCGCCGCAATATCGCGGTCTTTCAACGCCGCCATAATCAGACGGAGTGTCGCCGTTCCGACCTGATCCTTGCTCCGCAATGTGTCTTTCAACGCCGCACTGATTTTTGATCTCATATCCATAGCTAACCGTTTCTTGCTTATTGTTTTTCTTCAATATTAACCATATCCCACTCAAGCGGCTCACCGGGGTCAAGGTCGCGCGTCGCGGCCCGGCCCTCGATAAAATCCGTAAAGCGGATATGCAGCCCGCCCGCCGGGCGGATGGAATCGAAATTCCCCGGCTTGCCCGGCCCGCCCGTGAATTTAAAGGCCTCTCCGGCCTTGATCGGCTCCACGACCCACAAGCACGGCCGCACATTCCGCGAAGCCATTTCTTTTTCAGTCGGCTGGAAACAGACCTTCCCATGCGTAAGGCGGGCGGCTTTTTTCTCGTCCTCGCTCTCATACGCGACATCCTGCCCGGCCTCAACGGCGCGGATCATGGAAATCATTTTCTTGAGCTCCTGCGGCTCGCGCGAGAACGGCCAGTCGAACCCGCCCTCTCCTTTCTCCATGAGAGCCCGCGCCTTTGCGCGGTCGAGCATCAAATGCACCTCGACGACTTTCGCGCCGAACCGGACCGCTTCAACGGGGGTAATATGCGCGAGCGGCGTCTCGTATTTATCCTCATGCAGGAACATCGTATGGTCGGATACGCCCGGCACGACGCCGAACATCGCCTCAATCGCCGGAATTGTTTTCAGATTGGCTTCCCGGAACGCGGCGGGATATCCGCTATTGCAATGCAGGACGGCCAGATCCCGCACGCCCGCATTGCGCAACGTCCGGATCGCTTCCTCCATCTCCAGATAATCCGTCATCCCGTTCGAGAGAATGACAGGCTTTCCGGTCGCGGCGATCCGCTCCATGAGCTTCGTATCGACAGCTTCAAAGCTCGCGACCTTATAGACAGGAACATTTTGCTCCTCCAGAAAGTCAACAGCCGTCTCGTCAAAGGGAGACGAAAACATATGCATCCCGTGCCCGGCCGCCCGTTCCGCCAGACGCGCATGCCATTCCCACGGCGTCTGCGCCTTTTGATAAAGCGCGAACAGGTCCATGTCTTCCCAGATCGTCCCGGTCGGACGGCGTTTGAAATTCCGGGTAATCGTCTCGGCCTTATAGGTCTGGAGCTTGACGGCATCGGCTCCGGCGTCCGCCGCCGCATCGATAATCCGGCACGCCTCGTCGAAATCGCCGTCATGGTTACAGGAGACTTCCGCAATCACGTAACACGGTGCGCTGCCGCCGATCTGGCGATCTCCGATCCGAAAAACCTTGCTCATATATCCATTCCTTTGTGGCTGTTATTTCTCCGCAGGATCGCTGACAAACGCCTGAAAAGGGGCGTCCGGCTGCGCCGTTCCTGCCCCGTTATAAAGAGAAAATCCGCATTTTTCAAATACTCTTCGGGAGGCGATATTTTCCGGATGAATAACCGCATAAAACTGCCCGGACGGGATCAGTCGCCGCAAAGCCGAAAGCGTGGCAACCCCGACCCCGCGCCCCTTGGCCTCGGGTGCGAGATAAATCGAGATCTCGTCCCGCCCGCCGGGCGCGCAGCCCCGGTCCAGACGAAGCACGCCGAGCGGCGTACCCTCCGAAGGGGATTCAATCATAAAATCAAGCGCGGTATCGGGAGGAAGGGAGACGCGCCGGGCGAACCACGCCTGATGTCCGTCCCATGACGGCGCATCCGGCGTATGCGCATAACGCCGTGTCTCAGGCAAGCACTGCCACTCAAAGACCTGCGCGCAATCGGCCGGCTCCAGAAGGCGAAAGCGCACCTCCTCCGGCATATCCGGCACGCAAGGCAAAAGGATCGGCAAGACTCGCGCCGCCCCGCGCCCGTCGCAAACGCCTTGCGCAGCCGCCTGCATCCGGCGCACCTTTTCCGGTGAAGACAGGAGCACAGAAAAGGCGCCAAAATCCGGCGCGTCCGCACGCCCCGCCGAAACGACCGCACCGGCCTGTGCCAAAGCCTGCGCGACAAAACGCTGATTATCGGCAATCTCGACAAGAAGTGCCGGAAGCCCGAGGCAGCACCGCTCCCAACTCGTCGTCCCGCCCGCACCGATCGCCAGATCCGCATCAGCCATCATCCGCGCCATATCGCCGACATGCCGGTGCAAAGTTACGCGGTGCGGGGCCATTTGCGCGGCTTGCGCTTCAAGAGCCTCAAAATGCAAATTCGCCGACCCGGCGACCACATCAATATCAATCGAGGGCGGCGAAGACATCTTTGCCGCCATGATCGCCGAAAGAGCCGCTCCCGTGACGTTATCCGGATCGGCCCCGCCGAACGAGATCAGAATACGCTCAACCTTGCTGTTTTGCGCATCCCGGCGCGCAAGCGATTCCCGGCGTAACGCGGCAAACTCCGGCCGCAGAAGCGCGTATTCCGCCCCGCAAAGACGTTTGCAATGATCCGGGACGAGGGATTTATAATCGCCGGGATCGCGCCCGTACGTTTGATCGAGAAGAAAATCGCAATCGTGCGCACGATCCGCGAGATCGTCGATCACAAGAATTTTTGAAAACCGGGAGCGAAGTGCCCGCTCATAAGTCACATCCAGCCCGTAATGATCCACCACGATAAGATCACCACGGCAGGCCCGCGCCGCGGGCGTCCCTTCAATCAGAACAGGATATCCCCGCCCGGAAAGTGCCGGAACGGCTTTGGGCGTTTCTTCGCTGACCACGAAAGAACAGGACCAGCCCTGCGCGGCAAGGAAATCGGCCAGCGTCAGACAGCGCATAACGTGCCCGGTCCCGATCCGCGCGCCGCCGTCACAGCGAAAAAAAGCCGTTAACTTTTGGGGACACAATAAATTTATTGTGTCCCCGAAGCTGAAACTGGAATTATCGTTTTCTAATGGCATCGGCCAACGCCTCGACGATCCGGTGCACATCCTCATCCTTCAATGCCGGAAACAACGGAAGAGAAAGCGTCCGCTCATAATAGGCGTCCGCTCCGGGAAGGAAGAGATCTTTATACCGCGCCCGGTAATAGGGCTGGCGGTGAACGGGAATATAATGGACTTGCGTGCCGATCTCCTGCGCGGCCAGCTTGCGCATAACCTCCGCGCGCGAGACCCCCAGCGCCTCAAAATAAATCCGCGCCGAATAAAGATGAAGCGCCGGGTCGCACCACGGCACACGCTGCGGCGGCAAGATCTCAAGACCCAGCGGCCCAAGAAGCGTATCGTAAAGAGCCGCAAGCTCTTTACGGCGCGCGACGAACCGGTCCAGTTTCTTGAGTTGGGAGACGCCCAGCGCGCAATGAATATCGCTCGCGCGGTAGTTATACCCCATCTCGACCATTTCGTAATACCAGGGGTTCGGCTGGCCGTCGGCATCAAGCCCCTGATTCGGATAGACAGGCGTATCGGGCCGCGGTTGCATCCCGTGACAGCGCACGCGGCGCATCTTCTCAGCAATCGCCGGATCGCGGCACGTCACCGCGCCGCCTTCCCCCATAGCGATCGTCTTGACCGGATGAAAAGAAAACGTCGAGAGAGTTTCATACGCACAAGCTCCGCACAACGAATCCTCACCCTCGGAAGGAAGATAACGGGAGCCCAGCGCATGGGAAGCATCCGCAATCACCGGAAGCCCATAAGCCTCAATCTCCTTGAGATCGACCATTTGCCCGCCGAGATGCACAGGCAGAACGACTTTAGGCTTGAGACCGATCCATTGCGCGCGCGTCATCGCCTCGTCAAGTTCGGCCAGCCCCATTAGGCCGGTATCGGCATTCACATCGGCAAAAACGACTTCGCCTCCGGCATAACGCACCGCATTCGCCGTCGCCAGAAACGTTAAAGACGGAACGATCGCCGCCTCGCCCGGCTCGAAATCAAGACCGATTAAAGCCAGATGAAGAGCCTCGGTCCCGTTACCGCAGACAACGGCATACGGCGCGCCGGTCGCCGCGCACAACGCCGCCTCAAACCGCTCGACCATCGGCCCGGTCGTCAGAAAATCGCTACGCAAAACCGCGGCGACGGCGTCGACGTCATCCTCCTCAATACATTGACGGCCGTAAGGGATCATGTGAACGTGTCTACTCCTCTTCTTTCAGCATCTCCGCAAGTCCGGCCTCGTCGAGCCATTCATCATTGCGGTCGCTGGAATAGGCAAAGCCTTCACCGACAGGCGCAGCACCGTGTTTGTCATAATTATTCCGGTCCCAAAAGACGAAACTCGGCTCGATGATATACCGGTCCGGAAGCATAAGCGTGTGCCGTCCGTCATCTTCCGGAACCATCACCTCGTGAAGTTTTTCGCCGGGGCGGATCCCGACAATCTCATGCGGAAGATCCGGCGCAATAGCCTTCGCAAGATCGGTCACTTTCATACTCGGAATCCGGGGGACATAGGTCTCCCCGCCCTGCATCAACTCAAGCGAAGATAAAACGAAATCGACCCCCTGACGCAGCGTAATCCAGAACCGCGTCATGCGCGCATCCGTGATCGGCAGAGCCTTGACCCCGGCCTCGATCTGTTTGCGGAAAAACGGAATAACGGATCCGCGGGAATTCACGACATTGCCGTAACGCACAACGGAAAAACGCGGCCCGTTCGCGCCGGTCAGATTGTTCCCGGCAATAAAAATTTTATCGGACGCGAGCTTGCTCGCCCCGTAAAGATTGATCGGGTTCGCCGCCTTGTCGGTTGAAAGCGCGACCACTTTTTTGACGCCGGCGTCCATTGCCGCCATGACTACGTTTTCGGCCCCGTTCACATTCGTCCGCAGACACTCCATCGGATTATACTCGGCGACCGGCACATGTTTGAGGGCGGCCGCATGAATCACATAATCGACCCCGCGCATCGCCATCGCCAGACGCTCGCGGTCCCGGACGTCACCGATGAAATACCGCATCGGTCCGCCGGGCACCGCGGGGAAAGTCTGCTGCATCTCATATTGTTTCAACTCGTCCCGCGAATATACAACAAGGCGGCGGGGCTTGTAGCGCTCAAGAACTCGCGCGATAAAACGCTTTCCAAAAGAACCGGTCCCGCCGGTCACAAGAATGGACGCATCGTTCAGATCAAGATTACGGGGAGAAAAATCACGCATGGCACATAACATCCGGATAATGAACAGGAACCCGCGTTATAGGCCAGAAACCCAAGAAAGACAAGTCTGACGCGATGGCCCGATATACTGGCGATTATGAATTCGAACCAACAGGCTTTCTCTGAAAGCAAGAATCTCCTAACATCAGAGATATAGGTTGAAATCGTACGACTAAACTGGTGCGCTCATGATAGATAGAGAATATATTGGCGGCTGACACCTAATAATTCTCTTTGAGGATGTTTTTGAGGTCCTTCAAGAGTTGTTTTGGCGTGTCTTCGTTAAATCTCCATTCACATTCTTTCAAGAACAGATCAAAGTTTTGTCGGGGGATTCCGTTGTATTTCCGCAAATGTCTTTTGGCCTGGTTCCAGAAATTTTCAATGCCGTTAATATGGTTGTGCCCATCGACAAATTCCGCGCTGTGATTGATACGGCAATGCTTGAATTCGGACACGTCGAGCGCATTATAAGCCGTATGTCCGTCGGCGTACACAATGCTGTCAGGCTTGACTCACCCCCCGTCAAAAAGCCAAAACCAACTTGTCATCCCCGTTTTCAAGCACGACTGTCCGGAAAAAGTTAACGCGTAATCCCGGATACCGGGTCTCGATCAGGA
>JANQFU010000049.1 GCA_028277665.1 Alphaproteobacteria bacterium
CTCCGGACCTCCGCGTTTAAACAACTCTATGACTGGATCCCGGCTTTCGCCGGGATGACGGTTGGTTTTGTAACTTATTCTTATCCATAGTTCAGGTTATGTACTTTGTGTAAGTCCTAACCAATTCTCATTCAATGAATGAGAATTGTACGATACCTGTGAGTATGGACTCTAGGCCGCTTCACGCTCTGCGGCGGCGAAGGCGGCGTGGAATTCCTCCCAGCCGCGGCGGAGCTGTTCCGGTGTCGGGGCCTTGCCCGATTTCCAGTGCAGTTCAAATTCATCACGGAACGTTTTCGCGATCGAGCGGTTCCGCAGAATAATCAGGTTTTGCGGCGGGCCGTCCATCAAAAGCGCCAGCGTGTCGCCGTAAATGACATACGCAACCTCTCCGAGCATTTCGCGGCTGACCCAGCGGTAAATCGGTTCATTCCCCGGAAACGAGAACACACCGTAGGGCAGAATAACGCGTTCTTGCAGTTCGAGTTTACTCTTCTGCTGAAACTCCATGATCCGGCCAAGTTCCTGACATTCCCGGTACGGAATCCGCGCGAAATCTACACCGTAGACAAAAAAGGTATCGGCGCCCGCGCGCAGGGTCGCAATCACATCGTCGACAAGGACTTTCATAAAGCCCTGCCCCTGATGCTGGAGGACCGAAAGTTTCTGATGCGCGCGGTCGACTCCCGTGTCGCCGATAAACTCAAGGCCGGCCTGCTCAAGCGTCTTGCGAAGTTTGACGAGCGTATCCTGACGCGGCGCAACGATTTCCCGCTCAAAATTATTGATGGCGTTGAGCGACACGCCTGATTTTTTTGCAAGGTCTCTCTGGGACCAGTTTAATAAGGCACGGCCTGCACGAATCTGCTGAGCAGTGATCATTAGACACCCTTGTTATATGTTATATATGTTTCAAGACGTTGTTTTCACGCCTTGCGAGAAAGCATTCTGTATATAATCCGGATATCCTAATCCCGCGGGTGAAATTTTTCTACTGAAAAAGGGATTATTTTGCACCGCAAATGACGGCGCGCAGAGTTTCAAGACCGCTTTGCTCGCGGGCCGAGCTGTCCATGACCTCCGGAAACGCTGCAGGCCGCTTGCGCAGCGCTGCCTCGATTTCATGACGGATGACGGCAAGCGCCCCGGCTTTCATTTTGTCGCACTTGGTCAAAATGATGCGGTACGAGACGGCAGAGGCATCGAGAATATCCATGATCGCCGTATCGCTGTTCTTCAGGCCGTGACGGGAATCGACAAGCAGGAGCACCTGCCGGAGCGTCGGACGGCCGCGCAGGTAGTCTTTGATGAGCGCATTCCAGTCTCCGGCTTCTTTTTTCGAAACTTTCGCGTAGCCGTAGCCCGGCAGGTCGACGAGGTGCAGGCGGCCCTGTTCCGGGCCAAGTGCAAAGAAATTGATCTGGCGCGTACAACCCGGTGTCTGTGACGTCCGGGCCAGCGTCTTGCGCCCGGTCAGCGCGTTGATCAGAGAGGATTTTCCGACATTCGAGCGTCCGGCGAAGGCGATTTCCGGCGGGCCGGCGGGGATCATCGCGTCATGAGTCATAACTCCGGCAATGAAATCGCACGGCCCGGCAAATATTTTGCGCGCCCGCTCAAGTGCTTCAGGATCCGGATGATCGGGCATAGTCGGCTCTCCAGTTTTTAAACCGCCAGGACGAGGAGACATTCTCCGGGTCCGGGATCAGGTTTTCTTTTTCCGTTTGGCTTTCGGTTTGGGCGGCTTGACCGGCTCTTTCGGCTTTTCCGCCGGAACCGGAGCGTCTTTTGCCTCTTCCGTTTCTTTCTCTTTTTCCTTTTCCTTTTTCTCTTTGACCTTTTCGGTTTTGTTTTCCCCGTTTCCGGAGAAGAGATGCACCTCGACCCCCATCCGGCGCATGATGATGTATTGCTGGAGGACCGAGAAGAACGCGCTGAACGTCCAGTAGATCACAAGTCCGGCCGCGAATTTCGCCATGATGAAGGCCATGAAAAACGGCATAACCGCAATGATCTGGGCCTGTACGGGATCCGGCGGCGGCGGGTTCAGTTTGCGCTGAAGAATCATCGCCAGCAGCATAAAGACCGGCCACGCGCCGACATGGAGCATATCGGGCGCGCCCCACGGCACGAGGCCGAACAGTTCGAAAATATTGGTCGGATCGGGCGCGGAAAGATCCTCGATCCAGCCGTAGAACGGCGCGTGCCGCATCTCGAGCGTCACATACAGAACCTTGTACAACGCAAAGAAAATCGGAATCTGGATCAGAATCGGCAGGCAGCCGGAGGCCGGATTGACCTGCTCTTTCTGGTAGAGCTTGACGAGCTCTTTCTGGAGGGTTTCCTTGTCGTCGCCGTATTGCGTGCGCAGCTCCGCAATCTGGGGCGAGATCTGTTTCATCTTCGCAAAAGATTTATAGGACGTATTTGCAAGCGGAAACACGGCCGCGCGGAGCAGGATCGTAAACAGGATGATCGCGATCCCGAAATTCCCCGTCAGATTGCCGAAAAAATGAAGGACGTGGAAAAACGGCTTCGTCATGAAATAATACATGCCGAAATCGAGTGCGAGGTCGAAGTGTTTGAGGCCGAGATCCTGCTCATACGCATCCAGCGCGGTGAGGCGTTTGGCGCCCGCGAACAGACGCATTTCGGTGGACGCCTCCGCGCCGGGCGCGATTTTCCGCGCGGCGCCGAGAATATCGGTTTGATACTTTGCCGCCTCGAGCTCTTTGGCCGAACCGGACCCCGCATAGATAAAGCGGAAGGTTTTCGTCTCCGTCTGATCCGGAAGGAGGGCCGTCAGCCAGTATTTATCCGTGATCCCGATCCAGCCTTCCTCGGCCTTGCGGGTGAGATTGCCGTCCTTGGCCATTTTTTTGTAGGGGCGCTCGAACAGTTCTTTCGTCAGATAGCCGATCGGCCCTTCATGCACGACCCAGACATTCGTAAATTCGCGCGGCAAACCTTTTTGCGAAATCAGGGCATAGGGGAAAAGCGTTACGTCCTTCCCCGAGCGGTTGACCGCTTTCTGTGAGACGGTGATCAGGAAATCGTCATCCATCGTATAGGTTCGCTCGAAACGCAGGCCCTGCCCGTTTTCCCAGTACAGCGTGACCGGCGTTTCGGGCGTCAGGCGGGCCTTTTTCGACCCCGATAAACGCCAGAGCGTCCCGGCATCCGGAAGCGGCTGGTTTTTGGCGTCTTCTCCCGCGACCCAGCCGAATTCGGCGTAGCGGGGAAATTCGGTCCCGGACGGAGACATCAGAACGACTTTATTTTTATGGTCGAGAGTCTCGTAATAATTCTTGAGGGACACATCGTCGATCCGTCCGCCGCGCAGATTGATTGATCCGGAAATTGCCGCGTTTTCGAATTCGAGGCGGGTGTCGCCGGTGATCGCGTCCGTGCGCGGAACGGCGGCCTGCACGGTTTCCGGTGCCGTTATTCCGGCCGGGCCAGCCGTTTTCTGCGCGGCTTCGGTTTGTTGCGCCAGACGCTGCGCTTCTATCGCGTGGCGCTGCGGCTCGAAAAAGAAATGGTTGAACAGAAGATACACGCCGATGGCCAGCACCATGAAGATCAGCATGTTCCTGTGCTCGTCCGGGTTCAGGTCTTTGCGGGGGCCGTGGCCGTGGTTCGGAGTCATCTTCGGAAAATGTGTCATGAGGCGCCGGGATCCCTTTTTCTGCTGCTGTTCCGCGTTCCGGATTCTGTGTTCGGGCTGTTATAGCTCAGGATGTCCCGCCAGGCAATCGGTTCGTCAGGCACGGGATCGACCGGATCGACCCAGATCCACGGCTGGCACCTCAGAACGCGGCGCAGCGCCAGCGCCCCGCCTTTCAAAAGCCCGTGCCGCGCCAGCGCTTCCCGCGCATAGCAGGAACAGGTCGGCGTAAACCGGCAGCTTTTTCCGAGCAGCGGAGAGATCAGCCATTGATAGAGGCGGATGACGGCGTTCATCATGCGCGTGTCCTATTCCCGCGTTCCCAGGAGCAGCGTCGTCCACGCGCCGCCCTGACGGGTTTCGGTAATCCGGTCGTTCAGGCGCAGGCCGCAGTCTTCGGCGCGGGCGATCAAATCGCCGGCCTGTTCGGCGAGAAGTCCGGCGAGAATCGTCTGCCCGCCTGCACCCAGCCTTGCCGCAATCTCCGGCATCAGGGCCCGGAGCGGCGGCGCCAGAATATTCGCGATGATGAGGTTGAAGCCAGAGCCGGCGTCAGACACATCTTCAAAGCCGGGCGCGTCAAATCCCGGCCCTGTCAAAAGCCGGATGCGCTCCGGCGGCACGCCGTTCATCTCCATATGCCGGGCCGTGACGGCAATCGATTCCGGATCGATGTCGCTCGCCGTTATTTCCGCGTCCGGCCAGAGCTTTGCCGCTGCAATCGCCAGAATGCCGGACCCGGTTCCCAGATCCAGGACACGCGCCGGTGCCCCGTCCTCATAAAAGCGGGCCATGAAATGCAGACAGCCGCGCGTTGTGGCGTGTTCTCCCGATCCGAACGCCGTCGCAGCGTCGATGCACAGCCCGGTCAGACCTGCGCTTTCAGGCGGCAAAGGCACCTCCCGGCAGTGCGCGCCGTAGATATAAAAAGGCGGGAACGCAAAGGGCGGAAAGCCTTTATAGCTCTCCGCGAGCCAGTCCCGTGCCGTATCGACCGGCATGCGCTCTATGGCCGGTTCGGGAGGCAGGGCGAGCGGCTCCCCTCTCGCATCTATGCGGCTTCGGATCAACAAGACGATGTCCCCATTTGCGGGCAGACCGGCCCCGAACCATTGCAGCCGCCACATGCCGCTTTCCGCATCCTTGCGGGAGACGGCGGCCGCGCCGAAATCTTCCAGCGCTCCGGCAATGCACGCAAGATCTTCTTCCGAATAGTCTCCGGGCAGGAGGAGATCCAGTTGCTCGTACAATTCCGTATCTGTTTGTCGATCAGAAGGCGCGCTCATGGCGCGAGCTTACAGGGAATTCAGCCGCGAGGAAAGAAAACTGTCCGAGCGGATCCGTCCCGCCCCCCGCTCCGGCTTGTGGGGCCTGAGGCGGATCGGTTTAAGATCCGGCTCGTCCCGGTACTGATAAAGCTGCGCGGGATGCAGATGATACAGATGCAGCGTCTTTTCCATGAGCGGCACCCGGCCGAGCGCAATCTGCTTCATGCAGAATAAAGCAAGGCTCAGCATGCGTCCGGCGGAGAGTTTCGTCATCGGAATGTCGCAGGCCATCGCCCGCATTTTCTGAACGCCGCACAGCCGGGACGCCGTCCATGACGGACGGTCGGTGAACAGGAAATCGAGATACGGCCAGTGGACGGGCCCGCTCGCGGGCTCGAATTCCCAGTAATCCAGCGCGATATGATGACACCAGAGCGTCCGGCCCTGACTTTTGACCGGCGAGGATGAGACGTCCCACGCCATGCCGCGATACACGCCGATGATCCGATCGGCGTCGAGCGCCTCGCGACGGGTGTTTTCGAGATCGGTAAATTCGGGCCAGCCTCGCGGCGGCCAGACAGAATTGTAGGACACGTTGACAAGCCCCCGTTCGCCCGCCCCGCGTACCGTGATCGCGTCATCGCAACTCAATGTCCGTCTCTCCCTGATACTCAGATGAGCGGCCTTCTTTCCCACAAAGAAGATCCGTTCTTCCAGCCCCGCAACACTCTTGCGTACGTACGTCTTCCCACAGCCGTACGCCTGCGCCGGAGGTTTGTTCTTAACCTGTTATCTGGAATATTCTAGTGTAGCAAAAAAACAACAAATCTCAAGCAGAGATTGCATGTTGCGCGGCAAAGAATGCGGGTTAATTTTCTCCATCCGTGATCTACCAATGTTTTATGTCGTATTCTTATTGGAAATCACTAATAGTAATATAAAAACCGTCATTCCCGCGAAGGCGGGAATCTTCCGAAAACAAGAAACAGAAAGATCCCCGCCTTCGCGGGGATGGCGACAAGAAAGTTTCGTTCTGCCGGTGCGGCTTTAAAACCGCACGGGCTTTTCTTTTACCGCCTGCTGTGCTTCTATCTCCGGCATGACGCAATCACTTCAGGGCTTTCCACCCGTTCTTTCGCCGCAAGGGCGCGTTCTTATTTTGGGGTCGATGCCCGGCGCGGCCTCGCTCGCCGCAAGGCAATACTATGCCCATCCGCGCAACGCTTTCTGGCCGATCATGGGCTGTCTCACCGGGTCCGGACCCGGCATGCCGTATCAAGAGCGGACGATTAAACTGGCACAGGCCGGCGTCTCTCTCTGGGATGTGCTGGCGACCTGCCAGCGTGAGGGCAGTCTCGACACCGCGATCCGCGATGCGCAGCCGAATGATTTTCATTCTCTTTTTCAGGCCTGTCCGCATCTGACGCACGTCTTTTTTAACGGCCGCAAAGCCGAACAACTTTTCGTCCGGGACGTTCGCCCCGGTCTTGAAAAAAACCTTCCGTCACGATCCCTTATATATATGGGCCTGCCCTCGACCAGTCCGGCGCATGCGGGCAGGACGTTCGAGGAAAAATGCCGGGCGTGGCAGGACGCTCTGGAGGCGCTTCTTCTTTAGATTCTATGATTATGTCATATAAAACAGACTTTTCCGGCGGAAAAACGATAAAAACACAGAAATAATGCGCAAAGCGTGTTGACACGAGCCTGCGAGTTTTCTACTAGATTGCAATCTGGAATCTTCGGAGCGCGTGTCGCTTTCGATAAAGTGTGTAAAATCCAAAACAGTTAACAGGCAAGAGTAAAGGACAGGCCATGGCCAAGGAAAAGTTTGAGCGGAACAAACCGCACGTGAACATCGGAACGATCGGACACGTGGACCACGGGAAAACGACGCTGACGGCGGCGATCACG
>JANQFU010000032.1 GCA_028277665.1 Alphaproteobacteria bacterium
GGCCATCTGGTAATCTCCTTGTCTGAACCACAAAAAGATTACCTCCGGCACGCTCCGCTCTAAATCCCCTCC
The DNA here is from genome assembly GCA_028277665.1 of Alphaproteobacteria bacterium. Classification (GTDB taxonomy): domain Bacteria; phylum Pseudomonadota; class Alphaproteobacteria; order Micavibrionales; family Micavibrionaceae; genus JANQFU01. Next base: position 73 of record JANQFU010000032.1, read on the forward strand.
CCGTGCACTTCACTCTTGAAAGGGCGGCCCAAAGACGCGGATATCATGCTGGCGGCGGATCGCTTCTACGGGACGGCATCGTTGGTCGGCTGGTGTCAGAAAGCCGATTGGCAATACCGCATCCGTCTGAAAGGCAATCTGACTCTCGGGCACGAAGGTGGCGAGATCAGCACGGGCGAAGCCGTCCGGCTATGCCCTGACGGGCTGTACGCTGCCGAACTTTACGGCAGCGGCGCGCGAACCAATATCGGCTTCCCGCATGAAAAAGGCCACAAAGAGCCGTGGATCATCGCCATGGATGCCCTGCCCACCGAAGGCAGGGTCCGCGATTATGGCATGCGTTGGGGGATTGAAAGCATGTTCTCAGACCTTAAAAGCCGGGGCTTTGGCCTTATGAACAGCAAAATCCAACGCCACGAACGTCTCGAAAAACTTATCCTCGTCATGACCATTGCCACACACTGGGCGATATCTTCGGGAATACACATCAAACAAAAAGAAGCCCAAACGGGCAGAAAAAGGGGATTCTGAAAGCCGCCCGCTCCGTTCTTTCCTGCTTTACAGAGGGCTTGCGCTTCTTGCGACGATGTTCTCTCGCCCTTCAGAATTTACCGCCTCTCCGGGCTTGCTGAAAAATTGACAGGTAGAAACGGAAAGCGCACAGGCGTTTGCGTATAAAACCTGAATGAGGTAATCTGCGGAGAAATCAGACAGCATATCAGGTATAATACAACGCAATGCCCGCATCGAAACTCGTCCGCCCGGACATGGACCATCTCGACAGCTATCTGGAAGCGCTTTCCGAGTTTCACCAGGAAGGCTGCTATCTCTATCGGGACAGCGAAAAAATTCGCAAAAACGCGGCGCAGTTTATCGCCGATCTCCGCGACGATAAAAGCCAGAACCACAGGCCCTATCAGGACTGGGTCGAATACGTCCCGGAGACGATCCTGTGGATGGTCAAGGACGGCGAGTATATCGGCGGGGTCGATATCCGTCATCGTCTGAACTGGCATCTGGAAAAATGGGGCGGACATCTCGGATTTACAATTCGCCCGTCCATGCGCGGGCGCGGATACGGCAAAAAGCTCATCCAGAAAGCCGTACCGTTCATGAATTATTTCGGGATCGAAAAAGCCCTGATCACGCTCGATCCGGCACGCAAGGAAGCCGCAAGGATCGTCGAGTTTTGTGGCGGCCGTTTCGAGGACGAGCTTCCGGCGACCGGAAAATTTCCCGCCCGCTGCCGATATTGGCTGGATTGTACATAAAATAACTAAATCTTAATTCATTACGTCTACTCTATCTGTAAAACAACAAGACAGACCGGGGTAGATATCGCATGAATACGGGGCGGGGGTCGACGGCAGGGGGCGCATTCGCGGCGCTCAGACAGGCTTTATACAAAGGGTTCGTCAGCCCGTTTGTTGAAACGCGCCTGAAAGGGCTGTTGATCACAACGATCGTTTTCTGTTTCGGGTTCAGCATGTTCGAGATGTTCGTTATCCTTGATTTCGGGACGGCGGATTTATCCCGGGCCGTCCGGTGGATGCTCTGGCAGTATCTGTTTACAGCAACACTGATCCCGTTTCTGGTTGTGGCCTTGAGGCGAATGCGTGCGGGGCCGCAGGCTTTGACCCTGTCGGCGACACTTCTTTTGTCGCCGCTCATTCTTCTGGTTTTCGGCAGTTCGGCGCCGTTTTTCTGTGCGGCGGTCTATGCGCTGGCGATCTCCCCGTTCTGGGTCATGTATCATCTGGCGATGACGGCGGAGAGTACGGACGAAAACCGGGGCAACGAAGTGTCCATGGCTATGATGGGCAGCAATATCGGAATGATGAGCGGGGCCGTATGCGGAGGGGCTCTGGTCTGGTTCGGTCTTCCGCAGGCCGTTATGACCGGAGCCGGAATAAGCATTCTTGTCGCGTCGACTTTCTTTATGATGGCGTATTACCTGAGACTGAAAATTCCACAGGCGCTCCAGAAACTTCCGGGCGCGGGGCTAACGGTGTGGCAGGGCCTGTTCAGAGACCCGCATCTGAGCGTTTTAACGGTGCTTGAAGCGATGTTTTATATCGTCAGCTTCGGCGCCTGGCCGCTTTTCCTCGCGGCGATGGGGTTGACGGCGCTGGCCGCCGGGGCCGTTCAGAGTCTCGGGATCCTGATCCGCTTCGTTTTCTCGCCGCTGGTCGGGCATCTCGTAAATAAAGGGCAGGGGCATGAGACATTTACAGGGGCGCTGATGCGTCTGACGGGATGGGTCCCGTGGGCGCTCGTAACCTCTCCTGTCCTGATTCCGTTTTCAATTCTGAGCTGGAATATCGGAGCGCATTTCTTCGGCACCGGATTGATGGCGGAATGGTACAAAACGCGCGCGGCGAGCAGCATCGCCTCCCGGGAGATCTGCCTTGGGATCGGGCGGATTCTCGGGGTCGGCCTTTTTGTGCCGTTGATTGCCTTGTCGCCGGGTCTGTACATCTGGGCCGGCATTGGAGTCTCCGCTCTCACGCTTCTGGCATTGCCTGCAACGCGCAAGCGGATTGCCTCCCGGCTTGCCGGAGCTCCAAAAGCTGCCGAATAAAGAGACTCAGAATTTTATCGGTCCGCGGGCGAGCAACTCTTCGACATATTCCCAGTTAACGAGATGGTCGACGAAGGCCTCGAGATATTTCGGCCGGGCGTTCCGGTAATCGAGGTAATAGCTGTGCTCCCAGACATCGCAGGTCAGAAGGGGCGTCTTGCCGTGTGCAATGGGGCTCTCCGCGTTCAGCGTCTTCATGATTTCGAGCCGCCCCGTCTGCGGATCCATCGCAAGCCAGCACCATCCGGAACCGAACTGCCCGATTCCGGCCTCGATAAATTTGCCGCGGAACGCCTCGAAACTGCCGAAATCTTCATCGATTTTCGCCATGATTTTTCCGGGCGGAACGCCGCCGCCTTTCGGTTTCATGCTTTGCCAGAACTGAAGATGGTTCCAGTGCTGTCCGGCATTGTTGAAAAGAGCGGATTTTGACGGATCCTGAAAAGAAGCGTAAACGATGTCTTCAAGGGATTTGCCTTCAAGCCCGGACCCTGTGATCAGGTCGGCGGCTTTGCTTGCATAGGCCGCATGGTGCTTGTCATGGTGGAATTCGAGCGTCTCCGCCGACATATACGGATCGAGCGCGTCGTAGGCATAAGGCAATTCGGGAAGGGTGAAAGGCATCAGAACGTCTCCTTTTTCTCTTTCTTTCTTTTTTTGATAAAAAACAAATTCAGGACTAAGATAATACGGTTTTGTGAGATCTCAACCGGGAACAGGACAAAAAGAAAGAGGTTTTTTTGACGGCGCATTGTTTTGAATACTGCCGGATGCTGCTGCGCAATTCGGACCCGGATCTCTACCTCCTGTCCTTGTTCGCATCCTCGGATGAGGCCCGAAAGCGGCTTTGGGCTCTGTTCGCGTTTTATCATGATATCGAGCGGGTCCGGCTGGCGGTCACGGATACGCATATGGGCCTGATCCGCCTGCAATGGTGGAGGGAGACGCTGGAGGCCGCCAAGACGGATCCCGGTCCCGCCCGGGCCGGACGCTACGGCGAGATTGCCCGCGCGCTGGCTCTGTATGGAAACGCGGACGATTTCGCCGAAAACGCCGGGCTTTATGAACGCCTGCTCGTCGCCCGGGAATTCGATCTCGAAGATACGCCGCCGGCCGATGAGGAGGGGCTCGGGCTCTATCTCAAGGAAAACACGGCGCCGTTACTGGCGCTCGCTTCCGGCGAAAAAGAAGAGGCGATGGCGGACGGCCTTGCGCGCGCATTCGGCTTTATCCGGATGGTGCGGGCCGTTCCGCTCCGCGCGCGGGCGGGCGCATGCCTGCTGCCCCGGTCGGTTATGGAGGAATCCGGGTTAACGCAAGAAATTTATGGCTCAGCGCGTTATTCTAATGAGTTAAGTTTATGCCTTAAGAATCTCAAGAAATACTATGATATCCCAAAAGAAAAAATGAATAGCGGTCTCCTTCAAAAATGCGCGGCCATGACGGATCTGCAGGCGCGCCGTCTGGCGCGCTTTGGCTGGAATCCCTACGATCCGCGCGCGCGGACGGCGCCGTTTCTGGCCGCCCGTCTGGCGCTTTTTCATTGATTTTCCTCATGTTTTTATGTCACACTATCTGGTGGGAGGCTTTAGCGAAAGGGATTCGGAAATGATTGGCTCCATCAGTCAGTTCGTGACGACGATCAAAAATGCGGCGCTCGGTCAGAAGACCGGGGATCTGACGCAGGTTGAGGCGCATGCGAAAGAGAAGGCACAGGCTGAAAGCGTAAAAGACAGGGTCGAGATCGGCGCGCGGGACCTGAACGAAACTCAGGCGCAGGACACAGCCGTCAAAGCCGGACAGACTCTCTCCACAGAAACCGCCGCGACCCTCGGCTTCGACCCGGCAAAGGTTTGATAAAGATTATTCGCTAATCTCTCCGGCCTGAAGATTTTCTGACAGGGACTGAGACGGGGGCTCGGAGGAGCCGCCGTCGCGGATGAGGAGGTTTTCAGCCTGTGCGGCCGCGCCTGAATGTATGATTGCGGCTTTTACGCCATACCAGAAAACCGGAGCCAGCAACGCCGAAACGACACCGGCGGCAATTCCTACGGTGAATTCTCTGAAAAACTTGTTTCTGGAATACCTTTTTATGGCGTTATCCGTATATCTTCCGACAATCTCTGCCGCCTGATTTTTGATATCGTCATATTTCCGTCCGGTGATGTAGCTCTTTTTGAGTTTTCTTTTTTCTTCCGGGGGCAAGGCTCTTCCGTCAAAAATCTTCTTTTTCTCGAATCTGTAGATGCAATAGGCGATCATGCCGCGCAGGTCGCCGCTGCCCGCGACAAACGTATCGAAGATCAAATCCTCTTCGGATTTATCGGCGGGGCGACATTCAGTTTTGGGGGGATTATCTGTAGTCATCTTGGGCGAAATGGAATCCTCTGATCGCTTCTCTCCAGGACTTGTCGATCAAGTCATTCATTTCCTTGTTATCCCTGTATTCAGACGAATAGCAACCGGTACGGTCTTTAACCCGGGATGAGCCGATGGAAGAGGGGTGCCTTCCGGATTTTGTGTCTGTTTTCTTTTTCATGGTTGCCTGTGCCACTGACGGTGCTCCTGATCAGAATACTGTAAAACGCTTAAGAAAAACTTAAACAATATGGACCCTAAGGAAACGCTTTAATTATAGTGATTTCCAATAAGAATACGACATATTCTTATTGGAAATTGTACCGAGCGAATGCGAGGCGTCCGTAAGGACGAAAGCATGCCCGGCATTTGAGGGCTCGCATTTAAAATGTCTTATTTTAAATGCGAATAACTATAAAAGGACATACCGACCGATAAAAATCATAGAGCAGCCCCTGCGGGAAATCAAGATGCGGCAAGAGGCTTCCCACGGCAATCGCTTGAAGTTATGAATACTGAATACGAAAAGAACATAAACTAACCTGAACTATGGATAAGAATAAGTTACAAAGCCGACAAAACCAACCGTCATCCCGGCGAAAGCCGGGATCCAGAGAAAACGTTTTTCTTATTTTACGCAGCGGCCCGCAGAAACGGAGTTCTCCTCCGAAACTCCGGACCTTCGCGTTTAAACAATTCTATGACTGGATCCCGGCTTTCGCCGGGATGACGTTGGTTTATAAAATTTTAAAGTCCTCTTATCCATAGCTGAGGTTACATAGTTGTATAAAGTTGTATAAAAATTTGGGGATGACATGTTTATTCAGACAGAAGAAACGCCGAATCCGACGACGCTTAAATTTCTGCCCGGCCGGGAGATCCTGCCGCCCGGGAAACAGGCGGAGTTTATCTCCGTGGAGGACGCGGCCCGGGCCCCGCTCGCGCGGGCCCTGTTCGCCGTGCCGGGCGTCCGGCGGGTTTATCTCGATCACCATTTTCTGGCGGTCTCTCTCGATGAAGGGCGCTCATGGGACGACCGGCGGACCTCCGTCCTGTCTGTGATCATGACCCATTTCACGACGGGTCTGCCTGCCGTCGATCCGGGATGGTTTGAAGAGGACGGCGCGCATGAAAGCGAAGAGGCGGCGGCTCTGCGCAGCGAGATCGAAAACCAGATTGTCGAGATTCTGGAGACCCGGGTGCGTCCTGCCGTTGCGCAGGATGGCGGGGATATTTCTTTTGAGCGGTTCGAGAAAGGGATCGTCTATGTCCGGATGCGCGGGGCCTGTGCCGGATGTCCGAGCGCGACGGCAACGTTGAAATCCGGGATCGAAAACCTGCTCTGTCACTTCATTCCGGAAGTGATCGAGGTCCGTGCGGTTCAGGATTAGAGAGACCGGGCTCCGCGGCGATCAGGGCGGCGGGGTCGCTGGTCAGCAACAAGCCGAGCCAGCGCCAGCGTTCCGGTTCTCCGCGTACCGGAAGCGTGCAGTTGATCCGGATCCTGTCGTCTTTCAGGGCTTCTTTCGGGCGCAATTCAATTCGTCCCGATCCTACTCTTTGGATATCCGGTTCACTTTGTCCGGAAATGAAGCAGGCCAGACGTTTCGCGCGGGCGGCCAGATCCGGGTGCAGCGTGAACCCGATATGGGGCAGCGTTGCGGCCGCGCCGAGATACGGATCTTCCGGATGGATATCGGTTACGGGAAGCGGCCGTGCTGCGAGCGTGAGGGCGAAGCGCTCTGCATCGGCGTAGTTCTCCGTCATCGCAAAACGCGGGAGGTCGTAAATGTCGCTGGCGGGCGAGGCCGCGCCGGATTGATGACCGAATGCTGCGGCGACCCCTGAATTTTGAAGAGCATCCCGGATGGTTTTGTCGCGTTCGCCGTACGGATATGCGAAGAGATCGGGATTGATCCCGATTTCGTCCCGGACGGCGGCCAAAGCCGAGAACAGGCGGCGGCGGATATCGGCTTCGTCAAGACGGTCTTCCGGACGGATGTCGAGCGTGAGGCCGAGCGTAACGCCTTTGTGTTTCGAGAGTTTTCTGACGTCATGCCAGCTCATGGTTCCCGGCGCGCCGGCTGCGAGGATTTCCGGATCGATGAAGATCGTGAAGGGCAGTTTTTCTTCAAGCAGGAGCGGGGCGGCGATCCGGGAGATGGAGACATCCGTTCCGTCGAAGGTCACGGCGATGGTCCTGTCCGGGAGCGGCGTCCCGCTTTTCAGGTGTGCGACGATTTCCGGGAGCGGGAGGACCGGATGGCCTTCCGTTTTTAAAATATCGAGATGGTTTTTAAACTGCTCAAGGCGCAGGCTTGTCTCCGGGCGCGTGTTGTCGCCGATCTGGTGGTAGACGTAAATCACCGCTCCGGCATTGTCGATGTCTTCAAGGGACAGATTTTCAGCCTTTGCCGCCCCTGGAACGGTAAAGAAAAAGAGAAGAGAGAGGAAGATTGCGGCACATTGTATTTTCAGCATGGCGCAATCATAGCGATCTTTTTCGGACGGGGCCACTTTTTCTCAAAATTTCCGGGAGATGCTTGTTTTTGGGACAGGGGCGGGCTATCTCTGTTTGGGTTTGTTAAACCGAAAGGGAGCATATGTCATGGAGATCGTCAACGATGCGGGGCTGGATATCTTGTTCCGTAAAGCGCGGACGTTTGCGGGCTGGCAGGACAAGCCGGTTCCTGAAACGCTGATCCGGGCGATCTACGATCTCCTGCGCATGGGACCGACTGCGGCGAATTGTCAGCCCGGACGCTATGTTTTTGTGACGACTTCCGAGGCAAAAGAACGCCTTAAACCCTGTCTTGCACCGGGGAATGTCGACAAGACAATGGCGGCGCCTGTGACGGCGATTATTGCCTATGATCAGAAATTTTACGACCATCTGCCCGAGATGTTCCCGCCGGCCGATGCCAAAAGCTGGTATGAGGGTGATGCGGCGTTCGCGGAAGAGACGGCGTTCCGGAACGCGACCCTTCAGGGCGGGTACTTCATTCTGGCGGCGCGGGCACTCGGACTTGATTGCGGGCCGATGTCGGGATTCGATCCGAAGGCCGTGCAGGAGGCGTTTTTTTCCGAATCTCCTGATACTAAAGTGACTCTCCTCTGTAACGTCGGCTACGGAGACCGGGAGAGCCTGCATCCGCGGCTGCCGCGCTTTGATTTCGAGAGGGTGGCCGAGATTGTCTGAGGCGCCCGTTCCTTGCTGTCTGGCGATCGATACGGCTTTGAACAGTTGCAATGCGGCTGTTTTTCGCATGACGGATCCACCGCGTTCTCATGTGAAACGGGAAAAGATGGTCCGCGGCCATGCGGAGCGCCTTGTGCCGATGATCAATGATCTTCTTGACGAGGCCGGACTTGCATACGGGGATTTGACCCATATTGCCGTGACGGTCGGACCGGGCGCGTTTACGGGGCTTCGGATCGGCCTGTCTACGGCCCGGGCGCTCGGCGTGGCGCTGAAATGCCCCGTTTGCGGCTTCTCGACGCTTGAGAGCATTTATCGGGATTTTATGAATCAGAGGGAGAGGAACAAGGCACCGGGACAGCTTGATGTTCTCGTCCTTCTTGATAGCAAACGGGCGGATCTCTATGTTCAGGCGTTTCCGTCCGGCGGACCGGCGGGGCCTTCGGGAACGGTCCGGATTGCCGATCTTCCTGAATATCTGGCGTCTGCGGGAATATCTGTCCGGGAGGAGGGCTTAATCATTCTTGGCGATGCTTCCGCCCGTCTGGACGGGACGCCGTATGCGACGTTTTGCATATCAGGGTATGAGACGCCGGATCCGGCGGCGCTTTCGCGTTATGCGTTTTTTTCTGCCGGAGAGGGCTCTGCAAATCCTGCTGTTTTAAAGGCGGAGCCGCAATATTTACGCGGTGCGGACGTGTCTTCTCCATCCCGTTTGCCACGCAAAATTGAAGAATAGAATACAATACAATGAATTTATTTCCGGAAATCTTTTTTAGAGAACTACTTGCATTCTTCGTTCTATCTTCATATATGAAATGAAGAGAGACTTATTTTAAACACTAAAACAGAAGAGCGAAGAATGCCTGAAAATATCAATCGTACAGAATTATTGGAAATGACCTCGGAAATCGTGTCGTCCTATGTGTCGAACAACGATCTTCCCGTTCAGGACGTTTCATCGTTCATCGAACAGGTATACCGGACCCTGGCGAATATCGATCAGGATCAGGGCGCGTCTCTTGAGCGTCCGCAGCCTGCCGTTCCGATCAAGAAGTCGGTGATGCCGGACTATATTATTTGTCTCGAAGACGGCAAAAAACTGAAAATGCTGAAGCGGCACCTGAAGACGGCTTACAATATGACACCGGAGGAATACAGGGAACGTTGGGGCTTGCCGCAAGACTATCCGATGGTCGCGCCGAACTACGCCAAACAGCGCAGCAAGCTCGCCAAGGATATCGGTCTCGGGACCCGCGGCCGGTAAGGCGCATTAGCGGAGATTTTGCGCAGAACCGGGGTCTCAAACAAAAGATCCCGGATATGAAGTCTTGCCAAATGAAAACCTTCCGGTTTTCAAGGCGCGGCATAAATTCCGGGATTGCACATTAACTTTATTTCCGCCTTCGCGGGGATGACGAGAGGCTTATCCGCCGCTCAGTTCTTTTGATCGCCGGGCGGCGCTCCGGACGGCGTCTTTGATGATCTCTTCCAGCCGGCCGTCTTCGAGGATGGACAGGGCCGCGGCCGTCGTGCCGCCGGGACTTGTGACGTTCTCTTTCAGGGTGATTGCGGGGACGTCGTCGCTGTTTTCGGCCAGAACGCCCGCGCCGTAGACCGTCTGGCGGGCAAGCGCCGCGGCGATATCTTCCGGCAGGCCCGCTTTTTCTCCCGCGCGGGCGAGATATGCGATCAGCAGGAAAATATAGGCCGGACCGCTGCCTGACAAGGCCGTGACGGCGTGCATCTGTTCTTCGTCCTCAATCCATGCGGATTTTCCGGCCGCGCAGAGGAGGACATCCACGCTTTTTTTCTGCGTCGGCGTGACGGACGCATTGGCAATGGCTACGCTCATGCCCGCGCCGCAGGCGGCTGGCGTGTTTGGCATGACCCGGACGATCGGGCGGCGGGAAGAAAAAATCTCTTCAAAAAAGGCAAGGGGCAGGCCCGCCGCGATCGAGACCAGCAAGGCGTTTTCGGGCAGCTTGTCTTTAATCTTTGTGCAGGCCTCTTTCATGATCTGCGGCTTGACGGCCAGAATAACGACGTCCGCCTGCGTCTCGAAGGTCTCGGGGTTCGGCATATGGCGGATGTTTTCGGCGTTTTTGAGGAGAGCGTGGCGCGGCGGCGAGGGGTCGAGAATATCGATCCGCCCGGCGAGGCCGTCCGCGAGCCAGCGCGAGGCCAGCGCCCCGCCCATGTTTCCGCAGCCGATCAGGGCGATGTGCATATCAGGCTTCTCCGGCCTGATCCATCAGGGCGAAGGCCAGGGCCGCATCGTCGCCGTTATGGGCGAGAATATCGAATACGGAGAAGAAGCGCTCGCATTCGGCAAGGGCCACATCCACAAGATCCTCGACCGGCTCGATCCCCGAGATATGCGTCATGCCGCGCATTAGGCAGCTATGCCGGAAGGACGGGCGACCGGTTCTGCGGTCGAGCTTGAAATGGCCGAGCCACAGCGCGTTGTTCATTTCCATGAGCGCAAGGGCCGTGCGGGCATGTTCCTCCGCCGGGATTGTGAGATCGTATTCGCAGCGGCACTGGAGCGTGCTGAAATCTTCTTCCCAGAGGAAATGCATGTTGTAAATGCCGCTTCTGCCGCTGATCTGGACGCGCATTTCGTCCGTATGCGGGCGGTCGAACACCCAGTCATGGGCAATCAGGATCTCTTCCACGCAATCGAGGGGATTGCTGACCTCTTCGTACAGCTCCATTGTGTTCTGCATGTCTATTTATCCGCTTTTTTTGCTGCTGGTTTTACCGGTTTGGCCTTGGCTTCAGGTTTCGCTTTGGCTTTTGATGTGGAGGGGGCTTTTTCAGCCTTCTTGTTGGAATTCTTGTGGCTTTCGAGCGTTTTGACGCGCGCTTCCAGTTCCCGGACCATCGTTTCCAGACGGTCGAAATCCTCTCTCGGCACGAGATCCATCCGCGCGGCGAGGTCGTCCACGCGGGCGCGGGCTTCGTCGCTGATCTGACGCCGGAGGGTGTTCAGCGTGCCTGCGGCGCTTCCGGCAAATTTGCTGAGATCGTCGAGCAATTGCGCTTTGTCCATGGTCTGCGTCTGTTTTTTATCCGGGAAGTTTGTTGTGGTTCTGCCAGATCTCCGGATAGCATGGGGGCGCGGAGGGTGCAAGGATTCGCGGTTGCGACTCGGGACTCTTTCTGTGGACAAAATTCCCGGGTTTTAAATCGGCGTTTCGTGAGATACTCTTCCCGTCGAAAGAGAGAAGGAGGGCGTGACATGATTATTGTGACCGGCGGGGCCGGTTTTATCGGATCCAATCTCGTCGCAGGGCTTCAGGACCGCGGCGCCTGTAATATCGTCATCAGCGATACCTTCGGCACCGGGGATAAATGGCGCAACGTGTCCAAGCGCGAGATTCGCGACATTGTCTGCCCCGAGCGTCTGCCTGAATACATAGAAAAGCACAGGAGCGAGATTCGCGCCGTTTTTCATCTGGGCGCGATTTCCTCCACAACGGAAAAAGATGCGGATCTCATTATCGAGACGAATTTCACGCTCTCCCGTGAATTGTTCCGCCAATGCGCGGAGTACGGGATCCGCTTTATCTATGCCTCGTCTGCCGCGACATATGGCGATGGATGTGAGGGATTTAAGGATAATTTCTCCCCTGAATATCTTGCCCGGCTCCGCCCGCTCAATCCGTATGGGTGGTCCAAGCATTTGTTCGACCGGCGGCTCGCGCGGATCGCGGCCGAGGGGGGAGAGCCGATGCCGCCGCAATGGGCCGGGCTGAAATTCTTCAACGTCTACGGACCGAACGAATATCATAAGGGCGACCAGATGAGCGTGATCTGCAAGCTCTATCCGCAGGTTGCGGCCGGGGCGGCGGCGCGTCTGTTCAAGTCGGCCCGCGCGGAGCTTGAAGACGGCGGACAGGTGCGTGATTTCGTCTATGTCGAGGATTGCGTCTCCGTCATGCTCTGGCTTCTCGACCATCCGGAGGTCAGCGGGTTGTTCAATGTCGGGACCGGGCAGGGGCGGAGCTTTAACGATCTGGCCAGAGCCGTTTTTGAGGCGATGGACCGCCCGCCGAAGATCAGCTATATTGATATGCCGAACGAGCTTCGTGCGCGCTATCAGGATTTCACGCAGGCCGATATCGGCCGGTTGCGCGATGCCGGGTACGACCGGCCGTTCACATCTCTCGAAGAAGGCGTCCGCCAAAGCGTGCAGGATTATTTCAGTCAACCCGATCCCTACCGGTAAGGGAAGGGAAGAGAAGAGATCAAATGGCCATTCCCTTTCCGGAAATAGATCCTGTTGCCGTATCGCTCGGCCCGCTTGAAATTCGATGGTATGCGCTCGCATATCTGGCCGGCTTCCTGATCTGCTGGCGTTATGCGCTCGCGCTTGCCAAAAAAGACGCGGCGCGGCCGGGACCTGCCGAAGTGGATGATTTTCTGCCGTGGGCGGTGCTTGGCGTTATTCTCGGCGGCCGGATCGGTTACGTTCTTTTCTATCAATTTTCGTATTACATGTCCGACCCGATGGAGATCTTTAAGGTCTGGCACGGCGGCATGTCGTTTCACGGCGGGATGCTTGGACTGCTTTGCGCGATGGCCGTTTACTGCGTCATCCTGAAAATCCCGCTTTTGCGCCTGACGGATATTGTCTGTACCGTCGCGCCGGTCGGCCTGTTCTTCGGGCGGATTGCGAATTTCATCAATGCGGAATTGTTCGGACGCCCGACGGATCTCCCCTGGGGGATTGTCTTTCCAACATATCCGGATGCGCCGCGCCACCCCTCCCAACTTTACGAAGCGGCACTTGAAGGCATTCTTCTGTTCGGGATTCTTTTTGCGCTGTCCCGAATCTCTTTTTTACGAAATGCGCCCGGATTTTTGACCGGGGCCTTTTTGGTCGGATACGGCCTGTTCCGTTCGGCGGTCGAATTTTTCCGCGAACCGGATTTTCAAATCGGCCTGATCGGCGGTATTGTATCCATGGGCCAGATTCTCAGCCTCCCGATGATCCTCGGCGGGGCGGCTCTGGCGGTCTATGCCTGCCGTACGGCCCGGATCCGGGCATGATGAAGGCCAGGACCCTGAAAGACATCATCATCCGCGAGATCCGGGAGACCGGTCCGATGGATATCGGCCGCTATATGGCCCTTGCGCTCGGCCATCCGAAATTCGGCTATTACATGACCCGCGATCCTCTGGGCGCGCGCGGTGATTTTACGACGGCCCCGGAAATCTCGCAGGTCTTTGGAGAGCTGATCGGGGCATGGCTGGCTGACATGTGGTTGCGCGCCGGCGCGCCGGCCCCTTTTACACTTCTCGAGTGCGGACCGGGACGGGGGACGCTGATGGCCGACCTCTTGCGGGCAATGCGTGGCGTTCCCGGTTTCCATGCGGCCGCGCGGCTGTGCCTGCTCGAGACCAGCCCCGTCCTGCGCGCGGTACAGGAAAAAACGTTGATCGCCTCCGGGCTCGTGCCCGCGTCTGCGTGCCGATGGATCGAGGATCTCGCAGATTTGCCGGCGGACCGTCCTCTTTTCGGGGTCGCGAATGAGTTCTTCGATGCGCTTCCGATCCGTCAGATTGTCCGGGGCACCGCCCCGCAGGTCTTTGAAGAGATGTGTGTCGGGCTTGATTTGGACGGGTCGTTATGTTATCTCCGCGTGCCCGATGCGAATTATCCACAAGATGCCGTGGATTTATGCGCGCCGGGAGATGTTTTCGAGTTTTCGCCTGTGCGGGAGCAGGTTATGGAGACGCTCTGCCGCGCGATCACGGCCGAAAACCGGGGGCGGGGCGGCGCGTTTCTGATCTGCGATTACGGGCATGACCGAACGAGCCCGGGCGATACGCTACAGGCTGTGCGGCATCACGAATGCGTCCCGGTCCTCGCGGAGCCGGGTGAGGCCGATATCACGGCGCATGTGGATTTTGACCGTTTGCGAAAACATGCTATGACACAGGGGTGCTATGCTTCAAGGATTACCCCTCAGGGGACGTTCCTGAAAAACTGTGGTATTGAAGCGAGAGTGGCGCATCTGATAAAAAGATGTGCCGATGACAGGCAGGCGGATCTGACCGTAAAAGCGGCACAGCGTCTGATCGCGTCCGGCCCCGCAGGGACCGGAATGGGCGCACTGTTTAAATTAATGGCGGTTACGGACGGAACGGTTCCAGTGTCCGGATTGGAGTAACGCAGGGATGTTGTTTTATCAGGACCTGAATTTTTCGGTGTCCTCCCGCGAGCAGGATGAGCCCGGGAGCGACGATGATTCTCCTTTTATGCATGCCTTTTTCACCCGTCAGGGGGGCGCGGGGACGGGACTGTACGAGTCTTTGAACTGTAGCCCGTCTTCGGAAGACGATGTCGCGACGGTTCGCCGGAACCGTGAGATCGCGGCGGAGACTCTCGGCCTCAAGACGCCGGCCCGCCTTTTGACGCTTTCGCAGCGCCATTCCGCCCGCGCAATTTACGCGACGCCGGATGAGCTTTGGGATCTATCGGCGCAGCCGGAAGGGGACGCTCTGGTCACGGATGCGCCGGGCCTCGCCGTCGGTGTTCTGACGGCGGATTGTGCGCCGGTTCTGCTCGCCGGGGAAAAAGAAGACGGCGCGCCGGTCGTTGCCGCAGCGCATGCCGGCTGGCAAGGGGCTCTTGAGGGGATTCTCGAGGCGTGTGTTGCAATGATGCAGGAAAAGGGGGCGCGCCTGTCGACAATCCGGGCGAGTGTCGGGCCCTGCATCGATCAGGCGTCCTACGAAGTCGAGGCGGATTTCGTGACGCGCTTTATTCAGAGAACGCCGGAAGTCTGCAGCTATTTTGTCGAGGCCGGGACGGAAGGCCGCTTCATGTTCGATCTGCCGGGATATGTTATGTATCGCCTTGGGCAGGCCGGCGTTGTGCGGATCTCAAACCGGGCTCTCAACACGTATTCAAATGAGAGCGATTTCTTCAGCTATCGCCGCGCAACCCACCGCGGAGAGCCGGATTACGGCCGCCAGCTTTCGGCGATCCTTATCCCGGAATAGCGCGCGTGCCGGACGAAATTCCGGTTGATGTTGTCGCTGTCGTTCCTGCTTCCGCTTTTTTCTTTGCATCTGCCCCTAAATAAAGACCGAGCAGGATCAGCCCCGCCGCCGGAACCCAGAGCCCGAAGCCGAGCAATGTTCCCTGCGCGCCAAGCATGGAAATTCCTGCTCCCGCCAGAAAGTTGCACAGGACGGAGCTCATGCGTTCGATGATATTGATCGCGGCGCGGCCTGTCGCCCGCCGGTCGGAGGTCAGCATCTCGTTCGAGGTGATGCAAATGACCGGGGCTATCAGGCCTCTCGAGAACATATACAGGATCATAAACAGCGCGAAAAACGGGAGGGATCCGGACAGCGCGGCAAGACAGGTGAAAGCTCCGCCTGCGACCAGAATAAGGATCAGGGCGCGGGTCGGGTCCATGATCCGTAAAAGCCGGTCGGCCTGCTGGCTTCCGATTGCCCGGACGAGGTATACGAAAATAAGAATGACGGAAAACAGACCCGCGGATCCGGCGATATCCAGAAAAGCCGCCTGAAAAATAAAAAGGTTCATCGAAACGACGCCGAGCATAATCCCGGAAAACAGGGCGTACCAGCGCATCCGCCGGGTCTGTATCAAAAAGCCCAGAATATCCTTCAGGAAGGCCATCGGTTTTGTATGTGCCGATTTTATGCGCGGGGCTTCCGTGTAGGAAAAGCTCAGGAGAAAGACGGCGGTGCAGGCAACGGCATTCAGCAGGAACGGCCATAGCGGGTTGATCTCGTAAAGCATGCCGCTGATGAACAGGCCCGGGATCAGGACATATTGCGGGAAGGCCTGCATATTTTGTTCATGGCGTGGATAGGAGTCGATCTCTCCGGTACTGTCGACGGTTTCATACAGACAGGTCGAGACATTGGTCATGAAATACGAAATCGACATGGCCGAAAATGTCAGGAAAAAGACCGGAATACAGGGAACAAGAAGCAGGGCGATCCATGACAGGGCGCTCAACGCGAGACCGCCGATCAGAAAGCCCCGCCGCCCATGCAAATCCGAGAGCGCGCCGATGTAAAGTCCGGCCAGAATGGACACAGCCGAGCTGGCCATGGTCACGTAGAAATAGACGGAGGCCGAATGGCCGGTCGTTTTCTGGACGTAATCGATCATCACCGGAATGGCGAGAAAAAATCCGTATGTCGCGATATTGGTGAGTCTGATGATCAGGATATTCCTGTCCGCCTGAGAGCGGCTTAAGGCCGATTGTGCATTTGACATGAAGTTTCTCTTATCCCCGGATTTATTTTTTTATGCCCTTATCTTGCGCCTGAAAGGTTAAGATTCCATTATGTCCGCATGCATGATCTGAGCACGCCATATAAATCCGGGTATTTTCCTGTCACCGAAGGCCATGAGCTGTATTACGAGTTCCACGGAAACCCCTCGGGGGTCCCGCTTGTTTTTCTTCATGGCGGGCCGGGCGGCGGCGTGCGGCAGGAGATTCTCGGCCTATTCGATAAGCACAAATACAATATCCTCCTTTTCGATCAGCGCGGGGCAGGGAAAAGCCGTCCTTACGCCGTCACGGACGGCAACACGATTGAAGAATTGATAGAGGACGTCGAGCGTCTTCGCGGCTATTTCGGGATTAAAAAATGGCTGATTGTCGGCGGATCCTGGGGGTCCGCCCTGGCGATGCTTTATGCCGTCCGCTATCCGGAACATGTTCGCGGGATCGTTGTGACCGGCGTGACGCTGGCGGATCCGGAAGGTGCGGCATGGCTTGTCGAGCCCGGAGGCGCATCGCGCCTGATGCCGGACTGGTTCGAGCCTTATGAGGAGTTCATTCCGCCGGAGAACCGGGCGGGCGGACTCGCCAAAGCCTATTACGACCTCCTGACGTCGGGAACGGACGAAGAGCGTCTTGAAGCCGCCGAGCGGTTTCATACATGGGATGTGATTTTGCTTCGCCATAATCTGCGCGAGGATCTTGTGCGCAAGATTGAGGACAACCCGGAAAGGAGCGTCGCGCTCGCGCGGATTTTTTTCCATTTTTATCTTTACGAATACACCATTGCGAATAAATGGACGATCCTTGAGGGCGTTGAGGCGCTCGGTCACATTCCCTGCCATATCGTGCACGGACGTTACGATCTGATCTGTCCGGCGGAAAATGCGTGGCGGCTGCATCATGCCTATCCGAACAGTACGCTGACGATCGTGCAGGGCGGTGGACATTCGATCCTCGATCCGGCCTTGTCCGCGCATGTGGTCTCTATTCTCGATAACTGGGAAGGTGGGGTATTATAATACCCTGTTTATATCTGTCTGTTTCCTAACGGAAAATCGAAAAAAGAATTCTTGACACATCGCTCGCAGTTTGCAATAACACCGCCAGTTCCGATAAAGGACAACCTGAATATATGTAAGGCGGGGTTAAACCATGAAAACCTATTCAGCAAAACCAAGTGACGTCGAGAAGAAATGGGTTCTGATCGACGCGGAAGATCTGGTTCTCGGCCGGATGGCCACTTTGATTGCCATGCGTCTGCGCGGCAAACACAAAGCAAGCTACACGCCCCATGTGGATTGTGGCGATAACGTCATTGTGATTAATGCCGAGAAGGTTCGCCTGACCGGTAAAAAGCGTCAGGACGAGAAATTCTACTGGCACACGGGATACCCGGGCGGAATCAAAAGTCGGTCTCTGGGGGAAATTCTGGACGGCAAGCACCCACAGCGCGTGATCGAAAAAGCGGTGGAGCGTATGCTGCCTGACGGACCTCTGGCCCGTAAGGTTCTCGGGAACCTGCGTGTTTACGCCGGGACCGAACACCCGCACGAAGCGCAAAAGCCGGAAGTGCTGGACATCGCATCAATGAACTCCAAAAACAAGAGGGCTTAAGAGATGGCCGAGACAGTTAACGATCTGAAAGACCTGAAACAGGCAGTTGCGCAATCCGGTACGGAAACCGAAACCGTTTCCACATCGGGGGCAGACAAGGACACCGCACCGCAAAAGCGCGAGCCGAAAATCGATCCACAGGGCCGATCCTATGCGACAGGCCGCCGGAAAGACGCCGTTGCGCGCGTCTGGATCAAAAAAGGCAAGGGAAAAGGCGGTACGATCACCGTCAACGGAAAAGATCAGGCAGCATATTTCGGTCGTCCGGCGCTCCAGTTGATCATGAACCAGCCGTTCCTCGTTGCAAACTGCGTCGGACAATTCGATGTTGTTTGTACGGTCAGCGGCGGCGGACTCTCCGGTCAGGCCGGGGCGATCCGGCACGGGATCTCCCGGGCGCTGGAAAACTTCGACCCGGACATGCGGGCGTCTTTGAAAAAAGCCGGCATGCTGACCCGTGACCCGCGTGCGGTCGAAAGAAAGAAAATCGGCAAGCACAAAGCCCGCCGTTCGAAACAGTGGGCGAAGCGTTAATCTGCCGCTTAAAGATAGATATTTTGAAAAGTGCTCCGAATTTCGGGGCACTTTTTTTATGAAATTTTACGTAATTTTAATAATTCTATAAAATAATATGAATAATTGAGTGGAGAGCGAAAAGCAGGGTAAAAATGTCACGTCAAAACACGCCACATGTCGCCGTGTTAGATCCAAATACAGGAGGCTTCCTGTATAACCGTCATGCGGATGAGTCAATCCCGCCGGCCTCTCTCACAAAAGTAATGACGATGTACTCTCTCTTGGAGCAGATGAAGGAGCAAGGTCTGGACCCTGTAACCGAGCTCCAAAGAGAAATCGTTATTCCTGATGCTATTTCGGAATTAAGCGGACAATTATACGTGCTTAAAGAAGGGAGAAATGAACTCGTCAGGCCCGGCGAGACTTACAGAGTACAGGATTTGCTTGAATTATCCGGGAGCCATTCGGATGCCAATGCGACGGCGGCTCTTGTCCTGCATTATATGAAGGATCTTCCGGGAGATCATATTGCTCACGTAGATGCGTTCATCGCGCGTATGAACGGTCATGCCGAAGAAATGGGGTTAAACAGTACGCATTTTGAAAACATCACAGGATATAGTGGAGAGTTTCGGCGAGCCGGGGGACAGCCTCCACCGAGCACAACAACGGCAAGAGATATGGCAAAAATGTTGGCCGCCGTAGAGAAAGCCTACCCGGAAATTACGAGGGAAGCCCTCGACGGATTTAAAACCATCGGGAGTGGTCGTGAGCACACGAGCGAGTCGGTTAGAAGCGATCTGTATGGTGTAGAGTACGGCAAAACCGGGACGACGACCCCGGCAGGGTCCTGCCGTTTGCTGAAGACGGATGACGGCTTGATTGTTGCCGTTCTGGGAGGGCGTAGCAATGAAAATGCCGAAGATGAAGCCGGCCGGGCACTCGAAAGATCCCGCAATATGGCGCGGTTGCCTGAAGGCGTAACGGTTACACAGATTCAGGAAGGTTTGCTAGGGAAGGGGTACGATCTCGGACGTTGGGGGGCTGACGGGGATTTCGGGCCGGTCACCCGTGCCGCTCTGGCCCGATGGAAAGCAGATAACGGCCTGCCCGAAGGGCGAGACGTTTCTCCTCAGCAATGGGCTCTTCTGCAGCAACCTCAGGAAGTTCCGACAACGCCAGTCGCTGTCGCTCAAGCCGCTGAAGCATTTGAGGTGGCGGCAAAATCCCTGCCCATCCCGCCCCGCCGGCCGGATATTCGGCCTCCTGCTTCTGAAATTGTTGTCGCTGGTGTATCGCCGGGAGAAGGTGAGCCGACGGGCGTTACAGTCGATTCCGCCCAGCCCGGTCACTATCAGGTCCAGCGGGGAGATTATTTCTCAACGGTCATCGATCAGATGTATCCGGGGGCCAAATGGCAGGATATCGCACCGGCACTGGCGGCCGTTCCCGAGAATGCCGAGATTTTTGCGCGAAATGCGCGGAATATGGGGCTCAGGTCCGATCAATATCCCCTTGCTGTGGGGGACACATTGACCCTTCCGGTGCAAGTCGCAGGACATATGTCGATCGAGTCGCAGATTCAGGTTGCCCGGAGCGAAAACGAGCCGGCCGCGGTGACTGCACCCTCAAATCCTCCGGCACCAACGCCGGAAACTGCGCCCGGCCGTTTTACGGTCGTTATTGGCCAAGGAGGAAATCTTACCGAAGCGGCACGTCAGGCAGCCGCGGAACTCGGGCTCAGTGGTCTTTCGTCTCATGCCGCTTACGTCGCAGCTCTCAGGGCGGTAGAGGCAGAGGAAAACAGAGGGATCACAAATCCGGATAGCGTAAACGCAGGAGATCAGATCGTCTTTAAGCCCAGCGATTTCCAGCCGGGCAGTGCCTGAGACTCTCTTTCCATTTATCTGAATCTCTCTATATTCCTTCCTTATGAATGTTCTTGTCCTTCCGTACAAAGGCATATCGCCGCGCATACATGAAACGGCCTATATCGCGCCGGGTGCAAGTGTGATCGGCGATGTGGAGATCGGCGCGGACAGCAATGTCTGGTTCGGGGCGGTTATTCGCGGGGATGTCGCCCCCGTGCGGATCGGGCGCGGCACGAACATTCAGGACGGGACCGTTATCCATGTCGGCGAAGACGTGCCGACTGTGATCGGTGACGACATCACGGTCGGGCATATGGCCTTGCTGCATGCCTGCGTCATTGAAGACCGGGCCTTTATCGGGATGCAGGCCTGCGTGATGGACGGTGCGTGCGTCGAGCGCGAGGCCATGGTCGCCGCCGGATCTCTCGTCACGCCGGGAAAACATGTGCGCAGCGGGGAGCTCTGGGCCGGGTGCCCGGCAAAACTGATGCGCATGCTCACCGATGAGGAACGGGAAGGCTTTCTTCCCCACGCCGCCGGATATGTCCGTCTTGCGGGGGCGTATAAAGGCGCGTGACTTCAGCCGCGTCCGCGGCGGATATCCGAGGAGGATGTGTTCACCGTCCGGCCGATGATATGGCGGAAAACGGTACGGGGCTGGAGCGCCGGACGGGTAGGCTGTGATGTCACCCGATAGGAGACGTCGCCACGTTGAAGGGCGGGAACCCGGCGGACCAGATTTTTTGCGGGCGGACGGGCCAGATGGGCCATGGCGATGTGGTTTTGAATGTCGCGCCAGTTTTCCCATTTGTGAAAATTCAGGATATTGTCATATCCTGTGACCCAGAGGAAATCCGTCTGCGGGTAGGCGCGGCCGAGGCGCTTGACCGTTTGCCATGAATAGGCGCAGTCCCAGAGCTTTTCGAGCGTGCAGACCAGCATGCGCGGATGGCGGCCGATGAATGTCCGGCATAATTGCGCGCGTTCTTCGTAGAACATCGGGCGGTTACCCGTTCCGGCCTTGAGCGGGTTCAGCGGGCTGACGACCCACCACACGAAATCCAGATCAAAGAGGCGTAGCGCCGTTTTTGCGACATGCATATGCCCTTTATGCGGCGGATCGAAAGATCCCCCGAACACGCCGATCCGCAGGCCGCGCCATCGGCGCGAGTCGTGCCCGTTCGGTTCTGTGGGAAAAGGCTTTTGAGTCATATCGTTGTCTTTTTCTATAACCTGAACTATGGATAAGAATAAGTTATAAAATCAACAAAACCAACGTCATCCCGGCGAAAGCCGGGATCCAGAGAAAACGTTTTTCTTATTTTACGCGGCGGTCCGCAGAAACGGAGTTCTCCTCCGAAACTCCGGACCTTCGCGTTTA
>JANQFU010000079.1 GCA_028277665.1 Alphaproteobacteria bacterium
AGGCAACATCGCCTAAATAATGAAATTGAAACATGGTTAGGAAAAGAAATACCAGTACTTTTATCTCTATCGCGCTTTGGATTTAATAATGAATTTCAATACCTTAAGTTAAGATTCATTGATTCGGCATGGAGTCAGTATCTAACCGTTTTGGACGATTTTGGGGCTCTGCAGGCGCTTGAGGGAGGCACGCATGATATCCGTACTTTTATACGCGCAGCACCAGCCGTGCTAACGCAAGACAGCTTAGAGGGGCGCTATACATGGCTTTTGCGCGTGCCCGTTACGCTTAGCTTTTTGGATAAGAATACAAATGATTACAGTGACTTAAATGTCGTTAATCGCCATATGACATTGACTATACAGCTGGGGCGGCACGAAAATGCACCCGAACCAGGGGTCCTAATTGAGCGCTGGACGGCTGAAGAAACTGAAAAATAAAGGAAATTTTTTGGTAGCGGAGGAGGGACTTGAACCCCCGACACAAGGATTATGATTCCTCTGCTCTAACCGACTGAGCTACTCCGCCGAAAAGGTTCCCTTTCTTAAGCCGGGCGGCCCGGCTTTGTCAAGCGGCGAGTTGGATTTTATAATAAAGACGCCAAACAAAAAACTTGACTCTGCGCGGGAGGGGCGATACAAACCCTCCTGAATTTACGGCCGGACCGGGAAAACGGTGCGGCTGTCCTGTCCGAGACTACAGGGGCCGACAAACAAAAGGCTTGAATATCCTGTACAGATAGGAGACCGGAAAAGCACAGACGCAGATGCCGTTCCTCGGGAACGGATAAGGGCTTTTTCCTTTCTCGATCTTCCTTCGGACAGAAAAGCAGTTTTAAAAACCTGGTTAAAGAATGCAGGAGATACGCCTATGCCGATGACGCGAGCAAGAAAAAAAGACGAAGTCGCGGACCTGCGCGCCCGTTTCGAAGGGAGCGAACTTGTCGTTGTGACACACAATACCGGACTGACCTCTCGCGAGATGGTCGAGTTTCGGGCGAAGCTGCGCGAAAACGGCGCGGGCTTTAAAACGACAAAAAACACGCTGGCGAAAATCGCGCTCAAAGGCACGAGATTCGAAGGAATGGCCGACAAATTCGCCGGCCCGACAGGAATTGCCACGTCCGCCGATCCGGTGGTCGCGGCGAAGGTTGCTCAGGACTATGCCAAAGAACATCCGAAACTCGTGATTGTCGGTGGCGCTCTGGGTGAGACAATGCTGGATGCGAAAGGCGTTGAACAGCTTGCGAGCATGCCGTCTCTTGACGAACTGCGCGGCAAACTGGTCGGTCTTCTGGTCGCCCCGGCAACCAAAGTGGCGCGCGTCCTTCAGGCGCCCGCACAACAAATGGTCGGTGTGACCAAAGCTTATAGCGAGAAATAATCCGCCGTAAGCCGCAGAGAAAAACGAAAACAAGACGCATACATACAAACTTTAAGACAGACGAAGGAGAAGAAAATGGCTGCAGATCTCGAAAAAATTGTTGAAGAGCTTTCCGCCCTGACGGTGATGGAAGCGGCAGAACTTTCAAAAATGCTGGAAGACAAATGGGGCGTGTCCGCTGCGGCGGCTCCGGTCGCGGTTGCGGCGGCTCCGGGTGCGGCGGCAGGTGCGGCCGAAGAAGAGCAAACCGAATTTACGGTTGTTCTCGCCAGTGCCGGCGGTAACAAAATCGCGGTCATCAAAGAAGTCCGCGGCATCACGGGCCTGGGTCTGAAAGAAGCGAAAGACCTGGTCGAAGGCGCGCCGAAACCGCTGAAAGAAGGCGTTTCCAAAGAAGAAGCCGAAGAGCTCAAAAAGAAACTCGAAGAAGCGGGTGCAACTGTCGAACTCAAATAATTCGGCCCGGTAAAAATCACAGGCTGAAAAAAAGAGTCACGAAACAGTGGACAAGCTTCGAGTATTTCGCTAAGACGTTCGCATTCCGGCGAGGGCCTCACGGTCCTCGCCCTATGCGCTATGAAAACGGTAGCCGAAAAGACGTTAACGGCAGGCCGGGTAGCAGGCTTCTGACAACAAACACAGACAACCGGGAGATCTCATCGGAAACACGCCAGACATAAAAAAACAGATGCCGGGCCGCCGCTCGGCGTGTGCGGTTATGTCGGATGCTCGTGATCATGACGCGATGATGGGATAACGGAAAGAAGTCTATTATATACAACAGGCGCGGACGGTGCGCGGGCACGCGGACCGGGGCGCATAAATTTTGGATCATTCTGGATCGACGGGCAAAGGGTCAGGCAATATGTGCGCAGCAAAAACCACTCAGAAAAAATCTCCGGTCAACGAGGCACTTTCGCAAATGAACAGTGTCGACAGCTTTACAGGGCGCAAGCGCGTCCGGAAATTTTACGGGCATATCCCGCAGGTCGCGGAAATGCCGAATCTGATCGAGGTCCAGTCTCAATCCTATGCCTCGTTCCTGCAATCCGATATTCCGGCGGAAGACCGGAAGATGCAAGGGCTTCAGGAAGTATTTTCCTCCGTTTTCCCGATCAAGGATTTTTCGGACCGCGCGGAAATCGATTTTGTGCGCTATGAGCTGGAAGAGCCGAAATACGATGTCGAGGAATGTATCCAGCGCGGCATGACCTACGCGGCCCCGCTGCGCGTGACGCTGCGTCTGTCTGTTTTTGATGTGGACGAAGACACGGGCCTGCGCTCGATCCGCGACATTAAAGAGCAGGATGTCTACATGGTGGACATGCCGCTGATGACCAAAAACGGGACGTTCATCGTGAACGGAACGGAACGGGTCATCGTGTCCCAGATGCACCGCTCTCCGGGGGTCTTTTTCGATCATGACGGGGGAAAAACACACGCAAGCGGGAAATATCTCTTTGCGGCGCGGGTTATTCCGTATCGCGGGTCCTGGCTCGATTTTGAGTTTGACGCCAAAGACCTCGTTTACGTCCGGATCGACCGCCGCCGGAAACTGCCGGTCACGACGATGCTGCGCGCGCTGGACAGCGAGGCGGCGGCGGACCTGCGCGGACAGGCGGACGCCATCGGCGATAAAATCGATCCGCTGATGGTTCAGGGGATGGGGAACGAAGAAATTCTGAACACGTTCTACGACAAACTGATCTACACGAAGGGCGACAAGGGCTGGAAGACGCCGTTTGACGGGCAACGCCTGCGCGGCACGAAACTCGCCGCCGATCTGATCAACGCGGAGAGCGGTGATGTCATGCTCGAAGCCGGGGCGAAAGTCACGCCGCGCCAGATTAAGAAACTTGAGGACGCCGGTCTTAAAGAAATCCTGATCGAACTTGAAGATCTTGTCGGAAGCTACCTCGCCGAAGATATGATCGATGGTGAGACCGGACAGGTTCATTTCGAAGCCGGGCACGAGTTGACGGAAGCCGATATTGAATCTCTGGAAGGGATGGGAATCTCGAAACTCCCGCTTCTGGCCATCGACCACGTCAATATCGGGCCGTATATCCGTAACACGCTGGTGGCCGACAAGTGCGAAACGCGCGAAGAAGCCCTGATCGACATTTACCGGGTCATGCGCCCGGGTGAGCCGCCGACAGTTGAATCTGCGGAAATCCTGTTCGAATCCCTGTTCTTCGATCCGGAGCGTTACGACCTCTCTCCGGTCGGCCGGGTGAAAATGAACGGCCGTCTGGACCTCGATTGTGACGATCAGGTCCGCGTCCTGCGCAAGGAAGACGTGCTCTCGATCGTGAAATATCTCGTCGGCCTGAAAGACGGGCACGGCGAAGTGGACGACATCGACAACCTCGGCAACCGGCGCGTACGCTCGGTCGGGGAGCTGATGGAAAACCAGATCCGCATCGGTCTCCTGCGGATGGAGCGCGCGATCCGCGAGCGGATGTCTTCCGTCGACATCGACAACTATATGCCGCATGACCTGATCAACTCCAAACCCGCGGCAGCCTCCGTGCGGGAATTCTTCGGCTCGTCGCAGCTGTCCCAGTTTATGGATCAGACGAACCCGCTTTCCGAAATCACGCACAAGCGGCGTCTTTCGGCCCTCGGGCCGGGCGGTCTGACGCGCGAACGCGCGGGCTTCGAAGTCCGTGACGTGCACCCCACGCATTATGGCCGGATTTGCCCGATTGAAACGCCGGAAGGCCCGAACATCGGTCTGATCAACTCTCTGGCGACCTTCGCCCGTGTCAACCAGTACGGTTTCATCGAGAGCCCTTACCGCCGCGTTGAAAACGGCCGCGTCACGGACGAAGTGATCTACATGTCCGCGATGGAGGAAGCAAAATACACGATCGCGCAGGCCAACGCCGAACTCGACGAAGGCGGATCTCTGGTCAGTGAACTGGTCTCCTGCCGGAAGGCCGGTGAAAACATGATGGCCCCGCGCGAGACGGTCGACATGATCGACGTTTCGCCGAAACAGATTGTCTCCGTCGCGGCGGCTCTGATCCCGTTCCTGGAAAACGATGACGCCAACCGGGCTCTGATGGGATCGAACATGCAGCGTCAGGCTGTGCCGTTGCTCCAGTCCGATGCGCCGCTGGTCGGTACGGGGATGGAATCGACGGTCGCGCGGGATTCCGGTGCCGCGATCACCGCACGCCGGTCCGGCCGCGTGGTCCAGGTCGACGCAACCCGGATCGTGATCCAGATTACGGAAGCGCTCCGTCCGGACGAGCCGACGGTCGATATCTACAAACTTGCGAAATTCCAGCGTTCGAACCAGAACACCTGTATCACCCAAAAACCGCTGGTTTGTGTCGGGGACGAAATCAAGGCCGGGGACATCATCGCGGACGGCCCGTCTACGCAACTCGGGGAACTGGCTCTGGGCCGGAACGTGCTGGTCGCGTTCATGCCGTGGAACGGCTACAACTTCGAGGATTCGATCCTGCTCTCGGAGAGAATCGTGCGTGACGACGTCTACACCTCGATCCATATCGAGGAATTCGAGGTCATGGCGCGTGACACGAAACTCGGTCAGGAAGACATCACCCGCGACATTCCGAATGTCGGGGAAGAAGCTCTCAAACACCTCGATGAAGCCGGGATCGTCCATATCGGCGCCGAAGTCGGCCCGGGCGACATTCTGGTCGGGAAGGTCACGCCGAAAGGGGAATCGCCGATGACGCCGGAGGAAAAACTCCTGCGCGCGATCTTCGGTGAAAAAGCCGCCGACGTGAAAGACACGTCCTTGCGTCTGCCCCCGGGCGGATACGGGACGATCGTTGAGGTTCGCGTGTTCAACCGCCGCGGCGTTGACAAGGACGCCCGCTCGCTCTCGATCGAACGCGACGAGATCGAACATCTGGCACAGGACCGCGACGACGAACGCCGCATTCTGGAAGACAGTTTCTACGGTCACCTGCGCGGCATGCTGATCGGTCAGGAAATCGCTTCCGCGCCGCGCGATGCAAAACTGAAAAAAGGCGCGGCGATCACGGCGGAAGATCTCGACGGGATGAAGCGCGGTTACTGGCGTCAAATCGCCATTGCCGACGAAGAGCGCATGGCCGAGATCGAAGCCGTGTCCCGGACGTTTGACGAAGCCGTCGACAACCTGCAGGAGCGTTTCGACAGCAAGGTCGAAAAACTGCAGCGCGGGGACGAACTTCCGCCGGGCGTGATGAAAATGGTCAAGGTCTTCGTGGCGATCAAACGCAAGATCCAGCCCGGGGACAAAATGGCCGGCCGCCACGGAAACAAAGGGGTTGTCTCGCGGATCATGAAACTCGAAGACATGCCGTATCTGGAAGACGGGACGCCGGTCGACGTCGTTCTGAACCCGCTCGGTGTGCCGTCGCGGATGAATGTCGGGCAGATTCTGGAGACGCACCTTGGATGGGCTTCGGCCAATCTCGGTCGCCAGATCGGGGAGTTGATCGACAGCTTCCAGAACCGGAAAGAGCCGTCGAAAGACGAACTGGCCAAACTCGACACGAAACTGAAAGCCGTGTACGGAGAGCGCGAATACACCGAAAAAGTCGGCCGTCTGAAAGGCGCGCATGTCGTGGAAATGGCGGAAAATCTCCGCGGCGGTGTCCCGATGGCCACGCCGGTCTTCGACGGGGCGAACGAATACGACATTGCCGACCTGCTCGAACAGGCCGGGCTCGACAAATCCGGGCAGGTGCGTTTGATCGACGGGCGGACGGGTGACTATTTCCACCGTCCGGTCACTGTGGGCTACATGTACATGCTCAAACTGCACCACCTGGTCGACGACAAGATCCACGCACGCTCGATCGGGCCGTACTCTCTGGTGACGCAACAGCCGCTCGGCGGGAAAGCCCAGTTCGGCGGCCAGCGTTTCGGGGAGATGGAGGTCTGGGCCCTTCAGGCATACGGTGCGGCCTACACGCTGCAGGAAATGCTGACCGTCAAGTCCGACGACGTGGCGGGCCGTTCGAAGGTTTACGAATCGATCGTCCGCGGCGAAGACAACTTCGAAATCGGTATTCCGGAGAGCTTCAACGTTCTGGTCAAGGAACTCCGGGCACTGTGTCTGAACGTCGATATGAAACAGAGCGGAAACTAACGTTAAGCCTCGGAGGAACGGGACATTGACCACGATCGACCGCAAACACACAAATCAGCGCATGAGCCAGTCCGTCACACATGGTGGGCTGGTCTATCTGGCCGGCCAGATTGCGCAAAAAAATGCCGGGGCACCGGTAGACGTCCAAACGCGCGAGGTGCTGGACAGCATCGACACGCTTCTGGCGGAGCAGGGCACGGATAAAACCCGGATTTTATCGGCATCTGTCTGGCTGACCGATATTGCAACCGACTTCGCCGCCTTTAACGAAGTCTGGGATGCCTGGGCCCCGGAAGGCAATGCGCCGGCCCGTGCCTGCGTGGGGGCAAAACTCGTCTCCGATGCGTTCAAGGTCGAAGTCGCCGTCATCGCGGCCAAAAATTAGCGTCATCCCGGCGAAAGCCGGGATCCGGAAAAAACTTTGGTTTTGTTGGTTTTGGATGTGATGAAAAGCGGTCCTCCGGTCCTCCGGATCTCCGCGTTGAAAAAGGGTTAACTGGATCCCCGCGATCGCCGGGGCGACGAATAAAGATTAAAAAGGGACTGAAAAGAAGGGTAAAGCGCAATGAATGAACTGATGAACCTGTTTGGCCAGCCGCAAGGGCCGCAATCCTTTGACAGCATCCGGATCTCGATCGCGAGCCCGGAGCAGATCCTCTCATGGTCTTTCGGGGAGGTTAAAAAGCCCGAAACGATCAACTACCGGACCTTCAAGCCGGAGAAAGACGGGCTGTTCTGCGCACGGATTTTCGGCCCGATCAAGGATTACGAATGCTTGTGCGGCAAGTACAAACGCATGAAGTACAAAGGGATCATCTGTGAAAAATGCGGGGTCGAGGTCACGCTCACCAAAGTCCGCCGCGAGCGCATGGGGCACATCGAACTGGCGAGCCCGGTCGCACATATCTGGTTCCTGAAATCCCTGCCGTCCCGCATCGGCCTGATGATGGACCTGACGCTCAAGGATCTTGAGAAAGTCCTGTACTTCGAAAGCTACATCGTCACCGAGCCGGGCATGACGCCGCTCAAACAATTCCAGCTTCTGACCGAAGAGGAATACCTCGACGCACAGGAAGAATACGGCGATGAAAACTTCGAGGCCGGAATCGGTGCCGAAGCGATGAAGAAAATTCTCTCGGCTGTGGATCTGGAAGCCGAGCGCGCAAAAGTCGAGGAAGACCTTGCCGACACGTCGTCCGAAGCCAAACGGAAAAAACTGGTCAAGCGTCTGAAACTTCTGGAAAACTTTATTGAATCCGGCACGCGCCCGGAATGGATGATCCTGGACGTTTTGCCGGTCCTGCCGCCGGAACTCCGCCCGCTTGTGCCGCTTGACGGCGGCCGTTTCGCGACGTCGGACCTCAACGATCTGTACCGCCGGGTCATCAACCGGAACAACCGTCTCAAACGCCTGATGGAGCTGAAAGCACCGGACATCATCGTCCGGAACGAAAAGCGGATGCTGCAGGAATCGGTCGACGCGCTGTTTGATAACGGCCGCCGCGGCCGCGTGATTACCGGCGCGAACAAACGTCCGCTGAAATCGCTCTCCGACATGCTCAAAGGGAAACAGGGCCGCTTCCGTCAGAACCTGCTCGGGAAACGGGTCGACTATTCCGGCCGGTCCGTGATTGTTGTGGGGCCGGAGCTGAAACTCCACCAGTGCGGCCTGCCGAAAAAAATGGCCCTCGAACTGTTCAAGCCCTTCATCTACCACAAGCTGGAACTCTACGGCATGGCGACGACGGTCAAGGCCGCCAAGCGCATGGTCGAAAAAGAACGCCCGGAAGTCTGGGACATTCTGGAAGAGGTCATCCGCGAACACCCCGTCATGCTGAACCGGGCGCCGACCCTTCACCGTCTGGGGATTCAGGCGTTCGAGCCGACCCTGATTGAAGGGAAAGCCATCCAGCTTCACCCGCTCGTCTGTACGGCGTTCAACGCCGACTTCGACGGGGACCAGATGGCCGTGCACGTTCCGCTGTCCGTGGAATCGCAACTGGAAGCGCGCTGCCTGATGATGTCGACGAACAACATCCTGTCGCCGGCCAACGGGAAACCGATCATCGTGCCGTCTCAGGATATCGTTCTTGGTCTGTATTACCTCTCCATCGCACTGGAAAACCAGAAAGGCGAAGGCATGACCTTCCGCGGTGTCGGTGAAGTCCAGCATGCGCTCGATACGGACACGATCTCGCTGCACGCGAAAATCAAATGCCGTTTTGAAACGGTGGACGAAGACGGGAACAGGGTCCGCCAGCTCGTCGAGGCGACGCCGGGCCGGATGCTGCTCTCCGAGCTTCTGCCGAAAAGCCCGAACGTGCCGTTCGAAGTCGTCAACCGGATCCTGACGAAAAAAGACGTCTCGAACCTGATCGACGTGGTGTACCGCCACTGCGGCCAGAAAGAGACGGTGATTTTCTGCGACCGGATGATGAAACTCGGCTTCCGTTATGCCTGTATTGCCGGGATCTCCATCGGGAAAGACGACATGGTCATCCCGCCGGAGAAAGAGCAACTCGTCGGCGCGGCAAAAGCCAAAGCCAAGGAATACGAGCAACAATATCTCGACGGTCTGATCACCAAAGGCGAGAAGTACAACAAGGTCGTTGACATCTGGTCGAGTTGTACCGATGAAGTCGCGGACGCCATGATGGACGGGATCTCGAACGTCACGGAAGGCAACCTGAATGCGATTTACATGATGGCGCACTCCGGGGCGCGGGGGTCTGCCGCACAGATCCGCCAGCTCGCCGGGATGCGGGGTCTGATGGCCAAGCCGTCGGGCGAAATTATCGAGAACCCGATTATCTCGAACTTCAAGGAAGGTCTGACGGTTCTGGAATATTTTAACTCCACGCACGGGGCGCGGAAAGGTCTGGCCGATACGGCTCTGAAAACGGCGAACTCCGGGTATCTGACCCGCCGTCTCGTGGACGTTGCGCAGGACGCGGTGATCCTCGAGCACGATTGCGGCACGGAACAGGGGATTACAATGCGGGCCGTCATGAACGGTGCGGACGTTGTCGTCTCTCTGGCCGAACGTGTTCTGGGCCGGAGTGCCGGCCGCGACATCGTCAACCCGCTCTCCGGCGAGACGATCGTCGAAGCCGGCGGTCTGATCGATGAAGCGAAAGCCGAGCAGATCGAAACGGCCGGGATCGACGAGGTTTACGTGCGCTCGCCGCTCGTCTGTGAATCGCGCCACGGTGTCTGTGCGACCTGTTACGGGCGCGATCTCGCGCGCGGAACGCCGGTGAACATGGGCGAGGCCGTAGGGGTTATGGCGGCGCAATCCATCGGGGAGCCGGGCACCCAGCTGACCATGCGGACCTTCCACATCGGTGGGGCCGCGCAGCGCGGGGCCGAACGCTCCTCTGTGGAATCGACGATGGAAGCCACGATCGAAATCCGCCACGAAAACACCGTCAAGAACTCCGATGGTGTCGCGATTGTTATGGGCCGGAACATGGAGATCGTGCTCAAAGACAGCAAGGGCGCCGAAAAAGCCACGCACCGGGTTCCGTACGGGGCGCGCCTGCTTGTCAAGGACGCCCAGACCGTCAAGCCGGGCGATAAAATGGCCGAATGGGATCCGTATACGGTTCCGATCATCACCGAAAAAGACGGGGTCGCCCATTACTTCGACCTTGTCGAAGGGATCTCCGTCGTCGACCAGATCGACGAAGCGACCGGGATTGCGGCGCGCCGCGTGATCGACTGGCGTTCCCAGCCGAAAGGAAGCGACCTGAAACCGCGGATCTCCCTGCTTGACAAAAAAGGCGAGGTCATCACGCTCCCGAACGGCCTGCCGGCGAACTACTACATGTCGACGGATGCGATTTTGTCCGTTGAAAACGGGCAGGACGTCAAGGCCGGGGACATCATCGCCCGGATCCCGCGCGAAACCTCGAAAACCCGGGACATTACCGGGGGTCTTCCGCGTGTGGCCGAGCTGTTCGAAGCCCGCCGTCCGAAAGACTTTGCGATCATTTCCGAGATCGACGGGTATGTCGAATTCGGGAAAGACTACAAATCCAAACGCCGGATCATCGTCAAAGCCTCCGAAGGCGGCGAGGAAGACCGCGAGTACCTCATTCCCAAAGGCCGCCACCTGGCGGTACAGGAAGGCGACTTCGTCCGCCGCGGAGATCCGCTGCTCGACGGGGCGCTGGTGCCGCACGATATCCTCGACGTCATGGGGATCGAGGCGCTGGCCGGATATCTCGTCAACGAGATTCAGGACGTCTACCGCCTGCAAGGGGTGAAGATCAACGACAAGCACATCGAAGTCATCGTACGTCAGATGCTGCAAAAGATCGAAATCCACCACCCGGGCGACACGACCTTCCTGACGGGCGAGCATATCGACCGCGAGGAATTCGAAGCCGTGAACCGCAAAGCCATCGAATCCGACAAGCGTCCGGCCGAAGGCAAACCGGTCCTGCAGGGGATTACGAAGGCCTCGCTGCAAACGCGCTCCTTCATCTCCGCGGCCTCGTTCCAGGAAACGACGCGCGTCCTGACCGAAGCCTCGACGCAGGGCAAGGTCGACGATCTGAACGGCCTGAAGGAAAACGTCATCGTCGGGCGTCTGATCCCGGCCGGAACGGGCTCCTACGTCAACAACCTGAAACGCTTTGCCGCCGACCGCGACCAGATCGCGCTCGCCGCCCAGCAGCAGGCCCTCTCGATTGAGGACGAAGCGGCCGCTTTCACGGCGGAAAACGCAACCTCGTCCGAAGACGGACCGGTCGAGGGCGAAGGTGAAGGCGACACTGATCCCGGCCGCGAAGCCGTCAACGGGTAAAGAGCGCCTGATGGCAATTCTCATTCAACGAATGAGAATTGGGCGTTCAAACGGCACGCAGCCTTCTCGCTTTTGCGCGGGTCCGCCGTTGCGACCCTGATACCGTTTCTCATTTATTGAATGCGAAACGGTATCAGGGCGTGGCACGACCGAAGAATCTTAAAGATCCTCCGCATGCGCTCAGGATGACAGTATCCCTTCTGAATTTGGATGTTTTTGCGTTTGTGAAATTGAGAAAGGAGAGCGTAATGACAAAAGAATAGGGCGGGTGTGAGATCATCGTTCACGACTGCAGGCTTCTTTTCATGAAATAAATCTGGATTCTTCCGGGCGATGTTGTAGGATGCAGCCAGCCCGGCGAACAGATATAAAAAACAGGATGACAAGAAGGCTCGAAAAGAAGATGGACGGATTGATGAAAGGGAAACGCGGCCTGATTA
Source organism: Alphaproteobacteria bacterium (assembly GCA_028277665.1). Lineage (GTDB taxonomy): Bacteria > Pseudomonadota > Alphaproteobacteria > Micavibrionales > Micavibrionaceae > JANQFU01. The sequence goes on from JANQFU010000079.1 coordinate 11,754, forward strand.
TGGGGGTCGCAAATGACAGATCGATTGCATGGGGAATTGCAAAAGCGCTCTCCGATCAGGGGGCGGAACTTGCTTTTTCCTATCAGGGCGAAGCCCTTCTTAAACGGGTCAAGCCTCTGGCGGACGGGATCGGATGCGATACGCTTCTTCCTTGCGATGTCACCGACGAATCTTCTATCGAAGACACTTTTTCTGCGCTGAAAGACAAATGGGGCGAGATTGATTTTGTCGTTCACGCCATCGCTTTTTCAGATAAAAGCGAGCTGGACGGGGCCTATCTTAACACGAGCCGGGATAACTTCCTGCGAACGATGGACATCTCCGTATATTCTTTTACGGCTGTCTCGCGGTATGCGGCCCCGATCCTGCGTGACGGCGGGTCTCTCGTGACGCTGACCTATTACGGCGCGGAGCGCGTGATGCCGCATTATAACGTTATGGGTGTCGCCAAGGCGGCGCTTGAGGCCTCCGTCCGCTATCTCGCAACGGATCTTGGTTACCGCGGCATCCGTGTCAACGCGATCTCCGCCGGACCGATTAAAACGCTGGCGGCGAGCGGGATCGGTGATTTCCGCTATATTTTGAAATGGAATGAATACAATTCCCCGCTTAAGCGGAATGTAACGATTGAGGATGTGGGACGGTCCGGACTGTTTCTGCTGAGCGATCTCGGCAGCGGTGTAACCGGTGAGGTCATGCATGTTGATGCCGGTTACCACACCGTCGGTATGGTCGCCGTCGATTCTGCCGCCCAAACGGCGGCGCTTCTTGAAAGTATCGCGCCGAAGGCCGAGACGGAAGAGGAAGGATAGAAAGCCTGTCCCACCCCGGAAAGAAACACGCAATAAATTTTCGTTGAAAAATTTTGACAAGACGCGTAGGGTCGATGGGTGCTTGGAAGGAGATATGGCGTGCGCGCACGTAACGGATTTGAATTTACAAACATCGTCGTCAACGCAGGGCTTGTGGTGCTTCTTGAAAAAGGGGCGCTGTGGGCCGGTCGTGAATAACGCATTTTCTTCGATCACATCCCGCAGGGCCCCGCCGGAAACGAGCGGGGTTTTTTGTGTTTCATTTTGAGATAGGATAACACGGTTGGTTTTAACGGTTTGGAAAGGCAGACAGATATGACGCAGACGAAAACGGCGGAGAAAAAGGACGGCGCGGCGCAGAACGCCGGGGGGCAGCAGATGACAGGCGCGGAGATGATTATTCAGGCTCTGATCGATCAGGGCGTGGAGGTCGTCTTCGGTTATCCGGGCGGGGCGGTCCTCCCGATTTATGATGCGATTTATAAATCCGGCAAGATCAAGCATATTCTCGTGCGCCACGAGCAAGGCGCGTTGCATGCGGCGGAAGGGTATGCGCGCTCGACCGGCAAGGTCGGGGTGGCTCTCGTGACAAGCGGGCCGGGGGCGACGAATGCGGTCACGGGTCTGACGGATGCGATGCTGGACTCCATTCCCGTTGTGTGTTTCTGCGGGCAGGTGCCGACATTCCTGATCGGGAATGATGCGTTTCAGGAAGCCGACACGACCGGGATTACGCGCCCGTGTACGAAACATAACTATCTTGTCAAGGATGTGAACAAGCTCTCCGGCGTCGTTCATGAGTCTTTCCATGTTGCGCGGAGCGGGCGTCCGGGGCCGGTTGTGATTGATGTGCCGAAGGATATCCAGTTTGCGTCCGGGGCTTATAAGGCGCCGAAAGAGGTCAGCTATGCGTCTTATCAGCCGCAAACGCAGCCGGAAGATGCACGGATCGCAGCGGCGATCGAGATGATGTGCAAGGCCCGGCGTCCGCTTTTTTATACTGGGGGCGGGGTGGTTAATGCCGGTCCGGCTGCGGCGGGGGCTTTGCGCGCGCTTGTTGCGGAGACGGGATTTCCGATTACGTCGACCCTGATGGGGCTCGGGGCTTATCCGATGACGGACGACAAGTTTCTTGGGATGCTCGGGATGCACGGGACGTATGAGTCCAATCTCGCGATGCATGGTTGCGACCTTATGATATGTGTCGGGGCGCGGTTTGACGACCGGGTGACGGGACGGACGGATGCCTTCTCGCCTCATTCTCAAAAAATTCATATCGATATCGATCCGAGTTCGATCAACAAGAATATCGCGGTCGATCTGCCGATTATTGCCGATGCCGGTCAGGCTCTTGAGGCTCTTCTTGCCGGATGGCGTGCACGGAAATGCCAGGCCGAGCCGGAGGCTCTGGCGGCGTGGTGGAATGTGATTAACGGCTGGCGGAAGAAGGATTGTCTGCGCTATGCGACGACGGACAATAAAGTCATGAAGCCGCAATATGCGCTGGAGCGGTTGCGGGCGCATCTCGAAAAGCATGACGATGTCTATATCACGACGGAAGTCGGGCAACACCAGATGTGGGCGGCGCAATTCCTGCGTTTTGATGAGCCGAACCGGTGGATGACATCCGGCGGGCTCGGGACGATGGGGTATGGTATACCGGCGGCCGTCGGCGTACAGGCTGCGCATCCTGATGCCATGGTGGTTGATGTCGCCGGGGAAGCCTCTGTCATGATGACGATACAAGAGATTTCAACGGCGGTTCAGTACAATCTGCCGATCAAAATCTTTATTCTGAACAATCACTGGATGGGGATGGTGCGTCAGTGGCAGGAACTCCTTCACGGAAAACGGTATTCCGAGAGCACAATTGACGAGGCTATGCCGGACTTTATCAAACTGGCCGAGGCCTTCGGCGGTGTCGGTCTGCGCGTGGAAACGCCGGACGAGCTTGATGCTGCGATTGAGGAAATGATGAAGAACAACAAGGTCACAATCGTCGATGTTCAGGTCGATCCGGAGGAGAATTGTTTCCCGATGATCCCGTCCGGCAAGGCGCATAATGAAATGATTCTGAGCCCGGACGTCGAAAAATTTGAGCAGGGTCTGGTGTGATTGGAGTATTTGTCATCCTGAACGCAGGCGAAGGATCTTAAAAAGATTCTTCGGACGCTGTGCGCCCTCAGAATGACATTTGGGAAAAATGGGTGTGGTTTTAACGATGGACGAACCGGGATATACAGGATCAATGCGCGATGTCGCCAAGAAAGGCCTGCAGGCTGCGCATGATATGCGCGTTGGTGCGGTGGTACTGCGTGCGTGCGGTGGCGTAGATGCCGACCGCATGGCGTTGCATCTCCGCGCCGATGCTTCCCGATTTGTTCGAGGTCGGGAACGGTTCGTCCGGTATGGCATAGCCCAGAAAATCGCAGATTTCCTTCCAGCCGTGTCCTTTCGAAAAGTCGATCTCCAGCAGGTCGTCCGGGCGGTCCTTGAAGTATTCGCGCACCGCGCGGTTATGTTCCTTGTAGACCTGAAGAAAGCGTTTCTGGTTCCGGACCGGTGTGCCCTTGCCGCCGTAGATCCAGACTTCCGCGGCCGCTTCATAGCTTCCGAAATATTTTTTCGCGCTTTTGATCCAGGCGCGCGGGTGGCGGGTCGTCAGGATGAATTTGCTCCCCGGGCAAATCTGGTCGAGCTGTTTGTACAGCATCGGCCAGGGATTGTCCTGAAATGCGTCATAGTACGGCAGGCGGGCAATCGCCCATTCAAGAGCCTTGTGAGAAATTCTCGGATCGGTCACGCCGACCGGGCCGCAGACGCTGTGACCCAGAATCTCAAGGGCGCGGCCGAGAGACGTCGTCCCGGTTTTCTGGAAGCCAATGCAAAAGACCTTGCGCATCGTCTCCGTCCTCCTCCTGTTCGTCCTTCAGGCTGTTCGTCTTCGGGGTTTATCTTTTCGCCCTTCTGTGCCAAGTATGACATGTTTTTCCAAAGGGATGCAAACCGGGTCAACAGGACGCTTAAAACTATCCAGAAGAAAAAAGAATATGTTTCCTATCCAAAACTTCAAACAAAGCAGGTAAGACCATGACCAAAATCGATCTTCCGTCCAATAGCGTATATGGTAGCGGCCCCGCCGAAGAACAACCCGCCACGCATGTTATCGCTGTTCTCGTTGATAACGAGCCGGGGGTTCTCGCGCGGGTAATCGGTCTGTTTTCCGGGCGGGGGTACAACATCGAATCCCTCACGGTCGCCGAAACGGATGACGAACGCAATCTGTCCCGGATTACGATTGTCAGCAGCGGAACGCCGATGGTCATCGAGCAGATCAAGAACCAGCTCGGACGGCTGGTTCCCGTTCACCGGGTCAAGGATCTGACGATCGAGGGGCCTTATGTGGACCGGGAGCTTGCTCTGGTTAAAGTTGTCGGGCAAAACGAGAAGCGGGTTGAGGCCTTGCGGATTGCCGATATTTTCCGTGCGCGCGTGGTCGACAGTACGCTGGAGTCGTTCGTCTTTGAAGTGACGGGAACAAGTGAGAAGGTGAACGCCTTTATCGATCTGATGCGTCCGCTTGGTCTGCTTGATGTCAGCCGGACGGGCGTTGTGGCGATCGGGCGTGGCCAGACGGCGATCTAGAGTTTTAAGCTCGCCGTTAATGTTTGTTTTTATTCTGTGTTTTATGAGTTTTTCTATTCACACAAACTGCAAAACCAAAGGAGATATGAATGCGTGTGTATTATGATAACGATGCGGATCTGAACCTCATCAAAAAATCCAAAGTGGCCGTGGTCGGTTACGGATCGCAAGGGCATGCCCATGCGAATAACCTGAAAGAAAGCGGCGTTGCCGAGGTGCGGGTCGCTCTGCGTCCCGGATCCAAGAGCGCGGCGAAAGCCGAGGCGGCGGGCCTGAAAGTCATGACGCCGGCGGAAGCGGCGGCATGGGCTGATCTTGTGATGATTCTGACGCCGGACGAGCTGCAAGCCGATCTGTACCGGGACGAGCTTGCCGATAACCTGAAGCAGGGGGCGGCGATTGCCTTTGCGCACGGTTTGAACATTCATTTCTCTTTGATCGAGCCGCGGCCGGATCTTGACGTCATCATGATCGCGCCGAAAGGCCCGGGTCACACGGTTCGCGGCGAGTACGTGAAGGGCGGCGGCGTGCCGTGTCTGGTCGCCGTTCAACAGGATTCCAGCGGCAAGGCCCTTGATCTTGCTTTGTCTTATGCCTGCGCGATCGGCGGCGGGCGTTCCGGAATCATCGAGACGAGTTTCCGCGAGGAATGCGAGACCGATCTTTTCGGGGAGCAGGTCGTTCTGTGCGGCGGTCTGACCCAGTTGATCCAGAAAGGGTTCGAGACGCTGGTCGAGGCCGGTTATGCGCCGGAAATGGCCTATTTCGAGTGCCTGCACGAGACGAAGCTCATTGTCGATCTTCTGTATGAAGGCGGGATTGCGAATATGCGGTACTCGATCTCGAACACGGCGGAATACGGGGACTACGTCTCCGGTCCGCGGATTATCAATGACGACGTCAAAAAAGAGATGCGCGGCGTTCTTGACGATATCCAGAGCGGGAAATTCGTTCGTGAATGGATGCTTGAGAACCGGGTCGGTCAGACCCGCTTTAAAACCATGCGGCGGAATGCCGCCGAGCATCCGATTGAAGAGGTTGGCGCGCGTCTGCGCGGCATGATGCCCTGGATCGGGGCGAACCGTCTCGTCGACAAGACGAAAAACTAAAGACCCTTCATACTTTTTTAAGAAGATCGGCGTATACCTGTTCCTGTCGGGGGACAGGTATCGTCATAAATAACGCATAGATTTTTATCATGTCGGTCACGACATACAAATTCAACCAGTCGAGCCTGACCGGGTTTTTTCAGGAAAATCGCGTTTTTCTCGGGATGTGCGCAGCACTTCTGACATGCTTTCTCTTTTCCATCATGAACGGTTTCGTCAAAGCGCTGTCCGCGCATCATGCGATTGTCGAGCTGGCGTTTTACCGGAACCTGATCGGGATTCTTCTCCTTACGATGTTTTTGGGGGGCACGTCCAAATGGGCTTTGCTGAAGACGAAGCGTCCTTTTGTGCATGTGATCCGGGGCACGATCGGGACAATGGGGCTCTTGATGACGTTTGCGGCATTCGCGATTTTGCCGATGAGCGAGGCGACGGTTCTGCTGTTCGCGCAGACCCTTTTGATTCCCGTGCTCAGTATTTTCTTTTTGCGTGAAAAAATCGGGAAACATCGATGGAGCGCGATCATGGTCGGCTTTGTTGGTGTTTTGGTCATTGCCAATCCGAACCTTGGGGGACTGCCGATGCCGGGCGTCGCCTGTGCCCTGATCGGTGCGTTCTTCTGTGCCGTGGTCGGCGTTTTTTTGCGCTGGATCGGGCGGACGGAAGATCCGATGGCGGTGACATTTTACTTTGCCTTGTCCGGCATTATCATTACCGGCGTTGCGATGCCTTTCTTTTACACGCCGCTGCAACCGGGAGAGATCTGGCTCCTGCTCGGCATGGGCGTGACCGGGATTCTCGGGCAGTATATGCTTTCGGCGTCATACCGTCTCGCGCCCGCGAGTGTGGTCGCGCCGTTTAATTACTTCTCTCTGATCTGGGCCTCGATGATCGATATGCTGATCTGGCAGCATGTGCCGGGCTGGCCGGTTTTTCTCGGAGGCACTGTGATTATCGGTGCGAATCTCTTCATTATCTGGCGGGAGAGTTTCCTGCGGCGGAACGGCCGGAAAGACGTCCGGCCGGAGCCTGCCTCTGTGGCGCGTCCTTCCTTATCCCTCTCGTCCGCGCCGGCAGTCTCAAAAATCGTGACCGGGGTGTAACAGTCTGCTGAAGCCCTATATACCTGTGAGTATGGCCGCCCTTCTTTCGAACGGGCACACCATTTTTCTCTACACCTCTGTGCTTATCTGGTGTATGACTGCGCACTTGAAAGGCTATAAATTCAAAACTTAACCGAAACGGAAGAGCGAGAAGAATGCCGCAAATCGGAATTATCGGCGCCGGCGCATGGGGAACCGCGCTCGCCCAGTTGATCCGCAGCGAAGATGAAAACCGGGAGGTTTTGATCTGGGCCAGAGAGCCCGACGTTGCGGAAGATATTAACGTCCGTCATCAAAACGGGATGTACCTGCCGGATATTGATCTGGATCCCGGACTCCGGGCGACGGAAAGCCTGACCAAAACGGCGGACAGCGATATCCTTCTTGTCGTTACGCCGGCTCAGCATGTCCGCAAGACGCTTGAAACGCTTAAGGCCGACGCGGCGTCCGGCCGTCCGGTTGTGATCTGTGCGAAGGGGATTGAGCTGGAGACGGGCAAGCTGATGACCGAGGTCGCGGAAGAGATCATGCCCGGCGCGCCGGTCGCAATCCTGACCGGACCGACTTTTGCTGCTGAGATTGCAAAAGGGCTTCCGGCCGCGGCGACACTCGCCGTCAGGGACAAGGATATCGGTCAGGAAATTATCGAGGATATCAGCGCCCGCACGTTCCGGGTCTATCCGAGCGAAGATCAGCTCGGCGCGCAAATTGGCGGCGCGGTCAAGAACGTCATCGCGATTGCCTGCGGGATCGCGTACGGCAAGAAGATGGGAGACAGCGCCCGGGCTGCACTCATTACACGCGGGCTCGCGGAGATGGCGCGTCTGGGCTCGACGATCGGGGCGAAGAAAGAGACGCTTATGGGCATGTGCGGGATCGGGGATCTGATGCTGACCTGCTCGTCCATGCAATCGCGGAATTTCTCGCTTGGCGTTGCGCTTGGCGAAGGGCGGGCGCTTCAGGACATTCTGGACGAGCGCAAAAGCATTACCGAAGGGGTCATGACGGCGCGGGCGCTGATGACGATGGCCAAAAATAATGCGGTCGAGATGCCGATCTCGGGTGTTGTGAACAAGGTTCTGCTCGGGGAGCTTGGTGTTAACGAGGCGATCTCTGCGCTTCTTGATCGCCCGCTTACGCGTCCTGAGGGGCAATAATAGCGTTTTTTGTTTTTTTTCATTTTGTCGTCTGTTCTGTTCTTGCCTGAATGCGAGCGCGTATATAAACTTCCTCTGTAGAGTCGTTTTTATTTTTTACAGGGGAGATAACTATGCTTTTGCGCTCTTTTACTTTCTACTCCACATGCCTGTTAGCGTGTTTATGCCTGTCCGCAGGAGTGGTCCGTGCTGCGGAGAACAAAGACCTTTCTTCTGAGGATCTTTCTATCGAGGTTTCGGATAATGTCGAGCTTCCGTCTCAGGAAAGCATCCAGAAAGGAAAACTGGCTCTCGTGTGGTGCACGAACAGCGTCGGACGAATTTCCAGAGGCCAGATGTATGACAATCAAATTATCAGTGCGAAGGAAAGATATTTTTCCAAAAGGGAGGGGCTTGAAAATGAGCCTCATCTGATGGGCTATGTTCCTAAAGACGGAGAACGCCCTGCAATCAGCGATCCTCAGGACAGGCCGCAATTTGAGGGAAAAACCTACCGCGAGATGATTCGGTATTGTGATGAAGTTATGATGGAGGCTTATAACCGCGTCCAGAACAAGCCGAAGCCGACCAACATTGCAGAAGTCCGGATTGCGAATACACCTAACCCGGCTCTTCAAAAAGAAATGCTGGCTGAGCAGGATATCGGCAAACAGAAAGGATTTAAAGGGGTCGCCTATGGGATCTCTGAGCTTGTGATGGATCTTCAAAGTAACAAGTATTCCTTTGAGGAGGTTAAGCCGTTTTTATTCAAACTCGGTCAATATGATCATTCCTGGCAGCTGACAAGCGAAGTTGAAACGCCTTATGGTCCGCTGGCAGCCTATGAAATGTGGGCGGGATCCCGGCCGATGGTCGTTCTGGTTTTTGAAAAGTCTGGGAAGAGCTACTCTCTGGGGTCGAATTTATATGACGGTTATTATGAGCTTTTGGGGATTGATGTCGTAATGGTTCAGGCCGGGGCTTCTGTCTTTCATGTTCAGATTCTGGTCATGGAAGAGGTTTAATCCTCTTTGTGAGGGGCATTAATAAGGGGCGCAATGATCATTGCGCCCCTTTGGATTCTAGAGCGAGGTATGTTTTTATGCGATACTGGCTGATGAAATCGGAGCCGAATTGCTGGTCCTGGGCGCAGCAGGTTCAAAAGGGCGTCGAGTCTTGGGACGGCGTGCGGAATTATCAGGCCGCGAACAATGTGAAGGCGATGCGTCTTGGCGATCTCGCGTTCTTTTATCACTCCAATATCGGCAAAGAGATTGTCGGGATCGTCGAGATTGCGAGAGAATACTATCCCGATGAGACGGATTCCTCCGGGCGGTTCGGCCGTGTGGACGTCAAAGCTCTTCAGCCCTTTCCCCGTCCAGTCTCTCTCAAAGAGATCAAGGAACATCCGGTCCTGAAGGATATGGCCCTGATCCGCCAGTCCCGCCTGTCCGTCTCTCCGGTGAGTGAGGAAGAGTGGCGTGTTCTTTGTGCTCTCGGGGGTGTGGCTTTGCCGCTCTTTCATGATCCATGATCTTCTCTATAGTCTCGTTCTTTTGTTTGCGCTGGCGGTTGTGGGCTGGACCCTGCTTTATGAACGACGGACGAAGATTTGTGCGATGCCGGTGATGCCCTGGGTGATGCGCGCGGCGTTCGGATTGCTCGCGGCGCATGATCCGGATCGGGCGCGGGCTTGTAAGATCGCGGATCTCGGCTGCGGGTGGGGCGGGCCGATGATGCGGCTTGCCGGATGTTATCCGCATGCGCAGGTGACGGGGTATGAGCTCTCGCTCTGGCCTTATCTGGTCTCAAAATTCCGGGCGATGTTTTGTGCGCGGGTCCGGGTTGCCCGGGCGGATTTTCTTGCGACGGATCTCTGTGAATACGACATTCTCTTTTGCTATCTCTCGCCGTGGCATATGGAGGCTCTTAAGCCGCAATTTGCGCGGCTCAGGAAAGGGACGCGGATTGTCTCCTGTGCGTTCGAAATCACGGGCCGGACCCCGGTCGCCACCGCACACGTCCCGGGCCCCGTCCGCACGCCTGTGTTTTTGTATGTTGTGTGAGGTTATGTTTTAGCCGTTCCCAGCAAGGCATCGGCCTCAACGTTCAGTGCTGCTGCAATCCGCACGATCTGTACGAGATCGATGTTTCCTTTGCCAAGCTCCAGCATATCGATTTGTGCCGGGCTCATTTTGCATAAAGCCGAGAGTTTGTGGAGTTTCATTTCTTGCTTCACGCGCTGCGCATGAATATTCGTTCCGATCCTTCGCCGCAATGCGCGAAGGCTTTGTGTCGTTTCTTTGTGTTTCTGTGATGGTGAGGTCATTTTTCTCGCTTCTGTTGGCAATTGCCTACGGTCCATGTAGACAATTACCAACAAAATAACGTCATGTCCATTGAAAAAGAAATTGCCGCCAGAATTGTTGCGCTTCGAAAAGAACAGAAACTGACACAAGAGGATCTGGCTGGTATGGCTGATCTTGATCGAAGTTACTTGTCTGAAATCGAAAACGGACACAAGAACCTGTCTCTCCGCACACTCGAAAAGATTGCCAAAGCCCTGAACGTGAAAATGTCGGATCTGCTGAAAGAAGCTGAATAAAGATCTACGTCCTCTGCTTCCGCGTGCCGCGATCCAGAGAAAACGTTTTTCTTATTTTACGCGGCGTCCCGCAGAAACGGCGTTCTTCTCCGAAACTCCGGACCTCCGCATTTAAACAACTCTATGACTGGATCCCGGCTTTCGCCGGGATGACGGTTGGTTTATAAGATTTTAAAGTCCTCTTATCCATAGCTGAGGTTACTTAAAACCGAATCTGAAAAAAGTAGTTTAGCCATGATCCTCTATCATCGCTTCGAAAAGGCCGGGGCGTATATTGATCAGGAAAGCAAATAACTCGCATCATATGGTCAGGAGGGCACCTAAAATTTGGGCTCATTTTTCTTCGTGAACTTCGCGCCCCCTTCGCGCGCTTCGTGGTGAAAAACTCCAGACCTCCGGTTTTTTCACGTTTTTTGTTGTTGGCGGGGAACTTCAAAAAGATTCCCGCTTACGCGGGAATGACGGTTCTTTCATAAGTTTTCCTCAATCATCATCGCTCCTCCGTGTCGAGATCTGGAATCAGGGCATCAAAGGAATAGTCTGACGTGCCGCTTTCTTCACCGTCTATCAGTGCTCGGTGCAACGCATCGCGTTTCGAGTCTTCTCTCTCCATATACCGTCGTACGAGATCGCGGATGAATTCGCTCGGGGTTTCGTAGAGTCCGCCTTCGCCTGTGTTTTTGTATGTTGTGTGAGCTTCTGAATGAAGATTTCGTAGATGGTCTCAGTTATGGATAAGGAATGTTGTAAGATTTTATAAATCAATGTCACCTTGGCGAATCGCGGGGGTGACGAAAAAGAAAAAAGCTGCATCCTCTGCGGTTTTCTTTATAAAGTTGACATAGCAACTATATTTACATAATATTAATGCAACAAGGCAAGGAGGATGTTATGGGTATTTTGAACAGAATTTTCGGGGGAGGAAAAGTGCCGACACCGCCAACATCAACTTCGGGGGCACCTCCTCCTGCGCCCAAACCTCCTTCCGGCGGGAATCCCAAAGCGGCTTTTGCAAGGCATGTTGCAATAAACGCGGCGACAGGGACAAAGACCTCTACACCGAGAAAAATGTCTGGACCGAAAAAAGCGAGGCGACCCGGACGCTAAAGGTTTCAAAAAGACTCCCTTTTTCCCGAAATTCTGTGCTACGAATAGCGGTTCGTCCCCGGATATAACCAGAAAAAGAGGCGAACGATGGCGGAGCCGGTTCAAAAATTCAGCGATTTCGAAATTTTCAGGCAAGGGCGTCAGATCAGTGCCGAAGGGAAAATCCTTCCCGAGGCTTACACCAGTCTTTATAAACGCTCGGTTGAGGATCCTGTCTCGTTCTGGTTTGAGGCCGGGCAGCGCCTGAACTGGTTCAAGCCGTACTCGCGCGCAAAAGTCAAACAGACGTCTTTTCAAAAACCCGTCTCGATCAAGTGGTATGAAGACGGTGAGTTGAACGCCTGTTACAACTGTGTGGACCGGCATCTTCCGGCCAAAAGCGGACAGACGGCGATTATCTGGGAAGGCGACGAGCCCGGCCATGTGCGGCATATCACT